>JAYSLK010000278.1:0-6792 GCA_043725585.1 Actinomycetota bacterium | reverse complement strand
TGAGGTCGACGACGAGATGGGTTCCGGCCTGTGTGAAGAGCCGGATGTTGCCATCGGCGCCGATCGGAGTGATCGCGAAGTTGGCCCGAGTCTGACCGGCGCGGTCGACGTTGAGCGCGCTCGTGTCGGGCCGTGAACCGTCGCCCCACACCGTCACGAAGCCGGCACCTCGAGCATCGGTGGCAACGATGGTGATGGACGCGGCGACGGCGTCGGCGGGCACGCCCGGCTTCGAACGCACGGGCACCACGATCGAACTGCTGGCGAGTGGGGCCGACGCGCCGCCATCGCGCGTGTCGACGAGACGGATCGGCCCGACGGCAGTGAACGCCGTCGTGCTGAGCGCAGCGTTGGCCGGAGCCGATGGGGCAAGCGCCGCCCCTCCGATGCCCAAAGCGACACAGATCAGGATGAGGAGAGGAGTCCGCCGCCGAAGCACGAAGACGGCATCGGCACACGTTGCAGCGATCCTTGAGTCAAGAGAGATCTCGATTCGCTCAAGATCCGAACGCGCCGCGTGGCGATCCCAGGAATGGGCCCCGTGGTTGGGGGGTTGCAGCACGCATGACGATTCCCGCCTCTCACATCGACCTCCTCGACTCGACCGCCCTTGCGCACGTGGCCACCATCGGTCCCGACGGGAAGCCGCAGAACAACCCGGTCTGGTTCGGCTGGGACGGCACGCACGTGCTGTTCAGCCAGACGACTGGTCGACAGAAGTACCGGAATCTGAAGTCCAATCCCGACGTGGCGCTGTCGATCGTCGACTCCGCCAACCCGTACCGCTACCTGGAGGTTCGTGGCGCCATTGCCGAGATCGTCGACGATCCCGGCAACGCGTTCATCAACTCGATGGCCAAGAAGTACATCGACCAGGACGTGTACCCGTGGCATCAGCCGGGCGACCACCGCCTGGTCGTGAAGGTGCTCCCCACGCATACGACCCAGATGGGCTGACGAGTCGAGCGCGACTCGGATCCGCCGGGTCGCCCATGGTCCCGCCGTAGGGTTGACGGCGTGTCTGAGCCCGACGAACGAGACGCGCGGCAACTCTCCGCCGTGAGCAACGCGAACCTCGAGCGGTTCTCTGGTTTCGCCGACCTCTATGACGAGCACCGACCCTCGCCGCCCCTTCGCCTCGGTGCGGTGCTTGCGTCGTACGCGGGTGTCGAGCATCCTTCGGTGGTCGACCTCGGCAGTGGCACGGGTCTCTCCACCAGATGGGCTGGGTCGTGGGCGGCCTCGGTGATCGGCGTCGAGCCCAATCACGACATGCGCGCCCAGGCAGAGGCGCGCCCGCTGCCGAACGTGTCGTACCGCGAAGGGGCGAGCCACGACACCCGTCTCGAAACCGCATCTGCCGACGTCGTGGTCGCAGTGCAAGCCATGCACTGGATGGAGCCGGTGACCACGTTGGCAGAGGTGACGCGGGTGTTGAAGCCGCACGGTGTCTTCGCCGTGATCGACGCCGATTGGCCGCCGGTGACCGGTGTGCGATCAGCAGAACAAGCGTGGGTCGTGCTGCACGAGCGGATCCGGGTGTTGGAGGCGCGAGTTGCCCGAGGTGACGAAGGAGCCGTGTTGTGCCGGCCGATCAGCCGAGATGACCCGTCGCTCGCCGACGACGATGTGCACGATCCGCATCGGAATCGAGAGATCCCGGGCGGCGTGCAGAGCTGGTCGAAGACCGAGCACCTGGCACGCATGCGGGCGAGCCGCCGGTTCGTGTTCACCCGTGAGCTCCTGTACGACGAGCCAGTCCTTGGTGGCGCTGACCGGTTCGGCGCACTCATGCGCAGCCAGGGCAGCTATCAAGGGCTGCGACGTCTGGGACTTGCCGACGCCGAGATCGGGGCGACGGCGTTCGACGACGTCGTGACCGACGCATTGGCCGATCACGAGTCGCTGTCGTTCTCCTGGCGCGTGCGAATCGGCATCGTGCCCTGACACGCAGGCCGACGGCACGATGACCGTGCGTTGACCTGCTGTTGACCCGATCATGGGATGGTTCGCCCACGGATCAGCGATCTCCTATTCGAAGCTATGTGGTTGGGAGAGCACGTGGTGGGTTCGCCAGGGGTTCGATCGGTTGTCGGCGGTGGATTCATGGCGAAGTCGGTGCGGTCGATCGTTGATCCGTACCAACTTCGAGGGACGGGCGGATCTCTTGATGTGCAAGTCGAGGGTGGGGAGGCAGCCCCGCCGAACCGCCCTCGCTTGCAACGCAGCCGGTCGACGGCTGCCAGACTGGTCGACCACCCCCCGGCCGACCTCTGGTCGTCGTCGGTCGGAGGCGTGCGCACTCTGATCCCGCATCCGATCCCCGGATCCGATCTCGATATCTGATGGCATGACAGCGATGAAGCCACATCCATGGTTCGAGTCCCCCACCGGTGTCGTCGTGATGAGCCATCACGGGCGGGTGAGCAGGAAGGCGCGTAAAGGCACCGTTGCTGCAATGGTGGCCGCCTACGACCTCGGCTATCGCTGGTTCCAGATCGATGTGGTTCCGATCAAGGACGACTTGATCTCGATGCACGCGGTGTTCGGACGACGAATCGGTTTCCGTGGTCGGACACTCGAGCAGGTGCGGGCCCGCCTTCCATACGTGTCGACGCTGCGCGAGTTGCTCGACCACCCGGGCATGCCCGAGGCGCGGTGGAACATCGAGGTCAAGACGCGCACCGCCCTGCCGGTGCTGATCAGCGAACTGAAGCACTCGAAGGCGCTGAGCCGGGTGATGGTGTCGGCTCCCGCTCATCCGGGGATCGTGCGCGAGGTGCGCGAGACGTTCGGCTCCCTCGTCGCCGTGTCGGCCCCGCTGATGCACGGAGGCGTGTTCGGCCGAGCGTTCACATCGCCCAGGATCGATCACGACGGCATGCAGGTGTACCGCCCGTTCGGGCGTCGAGCGCGCCGCGTGCATGGCACGGGACCGACCAGGGTGCAATCGTGGACGATTCACAAACCGGATCATCTCCAGGCGTGCATCGCCGACACGTGCGATCCAGTGGTGAGAGACAGCGATGTGGCCACACGCGAACGCTTGCGGGCACTCGGCGTGTGGCCCGATTTCGACAGAGTCGCAACCGAGGTGTCGGCACGGTCGCTGGCCTCGGCCACGGTGGGGGCAGCACAGCCCCAGCCGCCACCGGAGATCCAGCCGCCACCGGAGATCCAGCCGCCACCGGAGATCGAGGTGCTGATGCTCGGAGGCGGTGGGTGGCGAGGTGCGTTCGGCTCGATCGGTTCGCTGGCGTACCTGGCATCGACCGACCGGTGGCGGCATGTTCGCCACGTCGTCGGGCTGAGCGGAGGCTCGTTCGTCATCGGCGCGATCGGCGCTCGCGACGTGGACGACGATCGACCGTGGCCCCTGCTCGCTGGACTCACCAAGGACATGATCGGGCTCAGGTGGTGGATGTACGGGGCGATCGCCGGGCTGACGTTGCCCGTCGCTGCGGTCGCACTGCTGGTGTGGTGGTGGACGCCGATGTTGCTGATGGTTCCGACGATCCTGCTGTACCTCAGCCGGCAGGTCATCAGCGTCGAGTGGCGGTGGATGATGAAGCGTCTGTTCCACGAGTCGGGGCCTCGGGCAGAGGGCATTCGTCGCTACGTGGTGTGCGCGACGGGCCGGTCGTCTGCCAGGCCGCACTTCTTCGTCACCGGGGACCTCACCGACCTGCAAGCCGACGGGTCACGCCGAGGTGAGGACTGGGGACGCATCGTGCCCGCGGGGTGGACGTGGACCGATGCGGTCGTGTCGTCGACGGCCTTGCCCTGGGTGAACGGCTACCGCACCGAGACGGATCGTCGTGTCGGGCGAGCCGGACGGGGAGAGGTGCTGATCGACGGCGGTGTGGTGGGCATCTTCGGCCGGCAGTGGTTCGATCGGGCCCTGCTCGGAAGCTCGACTGGTGACTCGAAGCGCACGCTCGCGATCGACACCGGTCGCAAGCTCCGCACGGGCGGCCGGCTGATCGAACGGATCACGAGCCTGTCGACCGTCGGTCTGCTCTCACGATGGGTGCAGATCGCGCTCGACGCCTCGTTCCGCAAGGAGATCGAGCGCGCCGACCGTGCGGAGAACGAGGCGACCTCTGGAAGGGCGGTGATGAACCTGGTTCGCGTGGCCGAGACCGACGAGGGCGACCATCACGAGGACGAGGCCCGGTGGCACGAAGTCGCTCGACGGTTGGAACATGGCCGGTGCATCGTGCGTCGCTTCGGTCTCACAGGATTGTCGACGCGGAACTGTCTGACGACCGTGGTGGTCGCGGTCGTGGCCTGTTTGGTGGATATCGAAGGCATCGCAGAACTCGACGCCGTGGATGACCAGTTGCGTGACATCGACCGGCGCCTGCACGAGATCGGTGAGCGACTCGGGGTGGGCGCGAACCTGGCCATGATCTGGACTGCGCTCTGAACAACAGCCACCACTCGTCGACCGGCGCGTCCTCCGCGGCTCACGCTCGGAGGAGATCGTCGAGCACGGGCCGCCACAGATGGGGCGCGTCGAGCGTCGTGACGAGCCTGCGGGCGGTGACGAGGTGGCTGTGTGCACGACCGCGGTCGTCCATTGCGGCGGCAAGCAACGCGAGGCCTCCGTCAACAGGGCCGTGGGTGCTGACGCCGTTCCATGTCATCTGCCCGGCGTACGGCAACAGCCGTTCGTACAACATCTCGGCGAGGTCCGTGTCGGCCGCACGCCAGATGGGCGTGCAGATCATCGACGCGATCGCGGTCCAGGTGGTGTCCTCCACCAGATCGAGCTTGCGCTCCGTCAGCACGTCGAGCAGCTCGCGCACTTCTCGGTGGTCATCGCGTGCATCGGCGACAACGCACTTGAGCGCGAGCCACGAGGTGAACTCGGGCTGCGCTCGCGATCGTTCATCGACGAGGTCCCAGAGCTCGCCGAGTCGCCCTTGGGTTTCGCGCACGGGGATCATCAGCGCAGCGAAGATCGAGATCGACCAGGTCTCCGGGTAGCTCGCCAACGATGCATCGAGTCCTTCGACTGCGAGGCGCTCCGCCACCTCGAGGTCGCCGCGCACGAAGGCGTGTGCCGCCTCGGCATGCAGCAGGCCGCGGTCGCGTGTCCGGCGGCGGACCTCGGGGGTGATCAAACGCAACCGCTCGATGCTGGAGTCGACCAGTTCCCGGTCGGCAGTCACCAAGCCGAGACCGAACCGGACCCAAGCGGCTTCCCAATGGGCCTCGACGTCGGCAAGCCCGGCGAGTTGATCGGCCGCGTGCCAACGAAGCGGCAGGTCATCGGGATGGGCGAGGCCGAGATGCGAGTTCATCATCACCGAGCGGATGAGGTGCTCGCTCTCGCTGCGAAGAGCGATGTCGCGGGCTTCGAGGTACAGGCTGCGCCCCAGCGGTGAATCGGGTGAGGATGCCAGCAACGTGGCTGCTGCCGAGAGCAGCTCGGCGCGTGCATGGTCGGCAAGCTCGAGCGAGAGTGCGTACTCGAGATGTCGACGCGCTCGCTCGTCAACGCTGCCGACGTGCGTGGTGAAGCCGTGCAGGCACAGCTCGGTCACGGTGCGTACCAGCAGGTCGTCGGCTTCGTACTCACTGGCCAGCTCGGCAGCGCGAAGCAGTTCGAGATCGCTCTCGGGGCGGTTGGTCCGGCGCAGGCTGGTTCCGAGCAGGCAGCGCAGCTCGGCCTCGACGAGTTGGCCGGTCATGTTGAAGCGCGACACGATGGAAAGACCTTGGCGGGCCCAGTCGATCGCACTGTCCCAGTCGAACAGAGCAGCGACGCCCTGGGCCGCGTCGCAACACGCGCGGGCTGCCCGGATCGGGTCGAGATCGGCTGCGGCGATCGCTTGGGGAGCGACGGCCACCGAACTCGCTGTGCACGTCTGCAGCGCGCGGCACAGCTCGTCGTGCCATGAGACCCGCGAGCCGAGGGGCACCATCGCAGCGAGCGCATCTGCCACGAGTCCGTGAACGAAGCGGCCGGCGTGTGGCCCATGGTCGGCGGCCTGAACCGGGGAATCCGCGGTCGCAGCCGTCGTCGACGAGGCGTACTCCAGTTGGATGAGGCCGTCGTCTTCGGCGATCGCCAGTTGCTCACCGGTCCGCCTGCGCAACAGGCGAAGGGGCGGCAGGGGGAAAGATTGACCCAGGAGTGCTGCGAGCTGGAGCAGCTCGCGCGTGGTGCGGGCGAGACCAGCGGTGCGTTCAGCGACGGCTTCCTGCAGCGTGAGCGGTACCTCGGTTCCCATCTCACCACGGCCGAGCACATCGAGCAGCAGACCGAGGAACAGAGGGTTGCCGCCCGTCTGGTGGTGGAGGATCGCAGCCAGATTCTCATTGGCCCGCAGAGGAAGGGTCTGGCGAAGCAGTTCGCCCACCTCATCGATGTCGAACGGGGGAACGACGGCCATGGCGTCGCCGATGGCATCGTCGATCGTCGGATGCGTGGGCGACCGTGATGTGAGCAGAAGGTGGAGCCCACGACGGCGCGCGAGCGAGGCGACGATCTCTGCCGAGATGGCGTCGAGCCACTGGGCGTCTTCGACGATCAAGACGGCGCCCGTGCCGGCGAGCGCCATGTCGATGAGGTCGGTGAGATCGGCGAGCAGGTCGTCGCGAGTGGTGGGAGGCAGCGAGGCCGTCGCCGGTCCACCCATCACGCGGGTAGCGGCGTTGACCAGTCGTTTCGAGCGCAGCGCCCTCGACGTGCTCTGCGGCACGACCTCGCTGAGCGCCTCGATGATGGTCGCGATGGCTTGCATCGGTCGGAACGGATCGGCCAGCGCGGCGGTGCGCACC
>JAYSLK010000277.1:0-6125 GCA_043725585.1 Actinomycetota bacterium | reverse complement strand
GCGGACGGACCGACGAAGCAGATCGTGGTCATCTTGTACGGGAACGGCGTGGCCTCGAGACCGAGCGCTGTGCTGGCGGCGTGCGGGAAGTCACCCGGGCAGATCGACTCGCCGATCGCGGTCAACTGGTCGAGGTCTGCGGGCGTTCCATTGCCATCGACGATGCGCTGCATCACGCGCTCCAGCCATGTGCCACCTTCACGGCACGGGGTGCACTGCCCGCAGCTTTCATGAGCGTAGAAGCGGGTGAGCGTCAGCGCCGCCGCGGGGATGTCGGTGGTGTGGTCCATCACCATGATCGCGCCGGATCCGAGCATCGATCCGGCCGCGCCAACCAGCTTGCCCTCGAACGGCAGGTCGAGCTGTTCGGGTGTGAACCACGGAGCGGAACCTCCGCCTGGGACGAACGCCTTCAGCTCATTGCCGTTGCGGATGCCCTGGCAGAACTCCTGGCCGTAGAGCAGGTCGCGGAACGTGGTCGTGCCGTTCACGATCTCGTAGACACCCGGGCGCTGTACATGACCGCTCACGGCGACCATGCGAGTGCCCGGGCTGGTTGCGGTGCCGATGGCGGTGTACGCCTCGACACCGTTGGTGAGCAACCACGGCAGGTTGGCCAGCGTCTCGACGTTGTTGACGATGGTCGGCTGTCCGTACAGGCCGATCGCAGCAGGGAAGAAGGGGGGCTTCAGGCGCGGCTCGCCCCGCTTGCCCTCGAGGCTCTCGATCAGCGCCGTTTCCTCGCCGACCACGTAGGCGCCGGCACCCCAGTGCAGGACGATGTCGACGCTGAAGTTCGTGCCGAGGATGTTGGTACCGATGTAGCCGGCCGCGTAGGCGTCGTTGAGCGCGGTGGCGACTCGCTCGTGAGCGAGCGGCATCTCGCCGCGGATGTAGAGGAACACCTGAGCAAGACCGGCTGCGTACGCGGCGATCAGACAGCCTTCGATGAGCTGATGCGGATCGCGCTCCATCAGCAAGCGATCCTTGTAGGTGCCCGGTTCGCTCTCGTCGCCGTTGACCACTAGGTACCGGGGGTACTTCTCGGCGGGCATCAGCCCCCACTTCACGCCCGCGGGGAAGCCTGCGCCGCCGCGTCCGAGCACCGTGGCGCCCCGTACCTCGTCGTGGACGACGTTGGGCGCCTTGCCGAGCGCGATCTTCAGACCCTCGTACCCGCCCGTGGCGTGGTAGCGCTCGAGCGTGTAACTGTCCTCGTACTCGAACCGCGAGGTCACGATCTTCGGACGGTCACCGTCGTCGATGTAGCCCGGGGCCCAGCGGTAGCTGCTCACGACGCATCCTTTGCTCTGAACCATGCAGGCGCACCGACACGGTCGGGTGACACCGCCCCCGCTGCCTTGTCGGCCGGGATCGACTGTCGCACCCGGGCGAGCGTGCCGTGTGCAGGGATCTCGCCATCGAGCCTGCCTGCGCCCAGATCGTCGATCAGCGTGTCGAGGTCGGCGGTCGTGACGCGATATGCGTGCCGGTAGTTCACCTGCAGGCACGGGGCTTCGGTGCACGCCGCCTGGCACTCGGCGTGTTCGAGAGTGAACAGCCCATCTTCGGTGGTGCCTCCGGCCCTCACGCCCAGTCGGGCTTCTGCATGATGCATGAGCTCATTGGCGCCCATCAGCGCGCACGACATCGTGCCGCAGATGTTGATGAGGTACTTGCCGACGGGTTCGAACTTGAACATCTCGTAGAACGTGGCGGTGCCGAACACCTCAGCAGATGTGGCTCCCACCAGCTCGGCGACGTGCTTGATCGCGTCGTTGGTGAGGTATCCGTGCTGTTCCTGCGCAATGTGGAGCAACGGGATCGTCGCGGATCGCGCCCTGGGGTAGCGCCCGATGATCTCGTGGGCCAGGCGCACGTTGTCGTCGTTGAGACGTGCCATCTATCGATCAACCTCTCCGAGCACGGGGTCGACACTCGAGATGACCGCCACCGCGTCGGCGACCAGACCCCCGCGCATCATGTGCGGCAGGCACTGGATGTTGACGAACGACGGGGCGCGAACGTGCATCCGATACGGCGTGGGCGACCCATCGCTTGCGATGTAGCAGCCGATCTCGCCGCGAGGGCTCTCGATCGCCACGTACACCTCACCCTCGGGCACCTTGAATCCTTCGGTGAAGATCTTGAAGTGATGGATGAGTGCCTCCATCGATTCGTCGATTCTCGCCCGCGGCGGCGGGGTGACCTTCTTGTTCTGGATCCGGTAGTCACCGCCGGGCATCCGATCGAGGATCTGACGGACGAGCTTCATGCTCTCGCGGATCTCGTTGAGGCGGATCGCATACCGGTCGAACGCGTCGCCGTAGGAACCGACGATCACGTCGAAGTCGAGCTCGGGGTAGCGCAGATACGGTTGATCGCGACGCAGATCCCAGGGCACACCGGTGCCACGAAGGATCGGGCCCGTGGCGCCGAGAGCGATCGCTTCCTGGGCGGTGATCACGCCGACGCCCTGCAGGCGATCGCGCCAGAGCGGCTGACCTGTCATCAGCACGTCGTACTCGTCGAGGCGTGGTTCGATCAGCTCGAGCAGTCGGACCACGTCGTCGCGCCACCCGGCCGGCAGGTCGGCCGCGAGGCCCCCGGGACGGATGAAGTTGTGGTTCATGCGCAAGCCGGTGACCTTCTGGAAGAAGCGCAGCACCTCTTCCCGCTCACGCCAGCCGTAGATCATCATCGACACGGCTCCGAGGTCCATGCCGTTGGTGGCCATGAACAACAGGTGGCTGCTCATCCGGTTGAGCTCGCTGAGCAGCATGCGCATCCAGACGGCGCGCTCGGGGATGTCGTCTTCGATTCCGAGGAGCTTTTCGACCGCCATCGAGAACACGAGCTCGTTGTTCAACGGGCTGAGGTAGTCCATTCGGGTGACGTTCGTGCCGCCCTGGAGGTAGGTGAGCTGCTCGCCCGTCTTCTCCATGCCGGTGTGCAGATATCCGATGATCGGCTTGCACCGCAGCACCGTCTCACCCTGGAGCTCGAGCATCAACCGGAGCACGCCGTGCGTGCTGGGGTGCTGCGGCCCCATGTTGATGATCATGGTCTGGTCCTCGGACGGGTCGACCGGAAGGTCGCCGAGCTTGGCGGCCTCGGCCTCGCTCATGCGCAGCACCGCTCCGACCTCGCGCAGCAGTTCGCGCGCCGACAGCTCGCTGCGCTGCTTGAGCCCCTGCTCGGGCTCGTTGCCCTGTTCGATCGTGTCGAGGATGCTCATCAGTTGGGCGCTCCCTTGAACTGCACGGGGATCCGGCCGATCTCATAGTCCTTGCGGAGCGGATGACCGTCCCAGTCCTCGGGCATCAGGATCCGGCTGAGGTCTGGATGATCGGAGAACACGATGCCGAACATGTCGTACACCTCGCGCTCCATCGCCTCCGTGCCGGGATACATGTCGAACAGCGTGGGGATCGTCGGGTCGCTCTCGGGAACCTGCGTCCGAACTCGGATCCTCTGGCGGTGCTGCAGCGACAGGAGGTTCACGACGATTTCGAACCGCTCGGCGATCACGTCGGCCGGCACCGACCGCTGCGGCATCAACAGGTAGTCGACGGCGGTGAGGTCGGCGCACATCTCGTAGCCGTCGGCGAGCAGAGCCTTGATGACCACGAGGTAGCGGTCGCGCGGCACGAACAGCACCTGCTGGCCGAACGACACCACGAGTCGGCAGCCGTGCACCATCACGGGTTCGGGCGTCATGGGTTGTTCCGTCACTGGGGCGTCTGTCACGGCTCAGCGCACCCCGAGCAGCACGGGAACCGGCTGGGCCGCAGCCGGGATCTCGGTGATGTGCACGTCGGCACCCGCACCGGTGGCGGCACGGCGGCGGGTGATCTCTCCGTCTTCGATCATCTGGTGCAGCGTCTCGATCGCATGGATGAGCGTCTCGGGGGTGGGTGGGCAGCCCGGCGCATAGACGTCGACGGGTACCACCTGGTCGACCCCCTGGACGATCGCGTAGTTGTTGAACATGCCACCACTGCTGGCGCACACGCCCATCGAGATGACCCACTTGGGCTCCATCATCTGGTCGTACACCTGGCGGAGCACGGGCGCCATCTTCTGGCTGACTCGACCGGCGACGATCATGATGTCGGCCTGGCGCGGGGACGCGCGGAAGACCTCCATGCCGAACCGGCTGATGTCGTAGTGGGCAGCACCGGTGGCCATCATCTCGATCGCACAGCACGCCAGACCGAACGATGCCGGCCAACTGCTCCGGCTGCGCGACCAGTTCACCAGGTCTTCGACCTTGCCGGTGATGAAGTTGTGCTCCAACCCGCCGAGGCCGTGATCACGAACGTCCTGCACGATGCCCATCAGGCAGCCTCTCCTTCGCGTGGTACTTCACGCGGTTCATCGAACCGACCTTCGAGGCCGACCCTTCGAATGGTGCTCGACGTCGTGCGCACCTCCGACATCGACATGTCGGGTCGCCGCGATCGTTGCGCAGGACCCCAGTCGAGGGCCCCACGGGCGACCACGTAGACGAACGCTGCGAAGAAGACCACACTGAACGCCAGCATCTCCCAGAACGCATACGACCCGAGGAAGCTCCGGTCGACGGCGTACGGGTAGATGAAGATGATCTCGATGTCGAACATGATGAAGAGCATCGCGACGACGTAGAACGTGACCGGGAAGCGCTCGGGTGGTTCGCGGCTGGGCACGATTCCACATTCGTACGGCGCTTCCTTGGCCGACGACGGTCGTCGTGGCGCCAGCAACCGGGAACCGAAGAAGCTGAGCGCGCCGAACACGACGGCCAGCGCCAGCAGGACGACGACCGGAAGGTACTGGCCCATCGACTTACGCTCGCTGCGGCAGCGCCGGCAGGCTGCGGTTGTAGAGGACGCGCTTGTCGCGGCTGTGCAGCAGGTAGCACGTGATCAGGAACACGATCAGCGAGCCGATCGTGATCAGGCCCGCCGGCTCTCGCTTCGCTCCCTTGTTGCGCACCATGTACACGTACTGGCTCGGTTGCGCCTCGTCGACCCGGGGCGTCACCGGGGCTCGACCGGGTTCGGTCCGTACCTCCACCACCGGTGCAACCTCGACGACGATGTGTCGAGGCTTGTGCCAGAAGGCGATGAAGTCGACCGCACCGTCGGCGAAGCGCGGATATCGCTCGCCGCCGATGTCGAAAACGTTGGCCACTTTGTAGTCACCGGCGTCGAACGCACCGGAATCGATCAGGTAACCCTCTGCAGCTGAAGCGGCTTGGCCGAATGAGGCAGCCGACGGCTCAAGTTGCTTCCACCCCTCGGCGACGAACTGCTCCTGGACGTTTGCTGCCGTCACCTGCGGCGTAGCGCCGACCTCGACCGGCGCATCGAGCACATCCGAGGAGCGCAATGCCATCGGGTCCTGCAAGACGGTGCGTCCGGGCACCGGATCCCACGAGGGCTCCGGACCTTTCAACCCGATGCCGTACATCCACCACACGGCCCCCATCAGGAAGAACCATCCGGCCAAACTGGCGAACGAGACGAGGAAGGCCAACCGAACACCCATGTTGGTGCTCAGGATGAAGTACGTGCTGCCCATCAGCACGAACACGCCGATGATGACGGTGAGGATGCCGCGCAGCTCGGGCATCCAGGCGCCGGGGCCGTTGTTGACCCCGGACTCGGTGGCGAGCACGCCGATCGACGAGAGAGCGCTGGTGAGGTGATGCAGGCCGTTCACTCACAGGCTCCTGACGTACTCGACGACGGCTTCGATCTGTGCCTCGGTGAGCATGCGACCGAACCCGGGCATGCGGCCGCTTCCCTGGCCTTGGACGCCGTAGCGCTTGCCGTACTCCGAGCCGGACACGAGAAAGCTCTCCATCGAGTCTTGATCGGGAAAGTGCTTGGCGGTACCGCCACCGGTGAGGTTCCAGCCAAATGCACCCTGGCCGGTAACGCCGGGATCACCCCAGCTCCAACCCTGCGTATGGCAACGTGCGCACGAGTACGCCCCGCTGGAGGTGGTGAGGTTGAACAACGCCTCGCCCAACGCCTCGTCCACCGTGGCGTACTTGCCGGCTGCGACGAGCTTCTCGGCAGCTTGGGTCGCGTCGGTGTCGATGCGCTCGCGTTCGGCGGTGGGGAGCACGCCGA
>JAYSLK010000276.1:0-4596 GCA_043725585.1 Actinomycetota bacterium | reverse complement strand
TTCTGCGGTCGGCGGCCAAGGCGCTTGTCCTCGTCCGCTCAAGACCAGCAGACGTCATCGCGGGACTGCACGCTTTCGCAGCAGTGACACCAGGGGTGCTCTACTCCTCCATCTGCTGTATCGCGGTGGCTCCCGATGGCACGGCTCACTATGCCTGCGCCGGCCACCCCTTCCCGATCCTCCGGCATGAGGACGGACGCATCGAACCGCTCGAGGGTGGACGCTCAACCCTGCTGGGAATCGTCGGCGCGCCTGCTACGCAGGCGGA
The DNA here is from genome assembly GCA_043725585.1 of Actinomycetota bacterium. Classification (GTDB taxonomy): domain Bacteria; phylum Actinomycetota; class Acidimicrobiia; order Acidimicrobiales; family Ilumatobacteraceae; genus VFMC01. Next base: position 4,328 of record JAYSLK010000276.1, on the reverse strand, counting down.
GTTCCAACTGACGGACGGCGCGACCTTGATCGTCTACACCGACGGACTCATCGAGCGCCATGGTGCGTCGTCGGTCAGTGAGATGTCGCGGTTGTCCGGCTACCTCGCCGACGCAGTGTTTCCCACGACCGCAGCCCGCGACGTGGTGGAGCAGATGCTCCTTGACCAGCCGACGCAGGATGACATCGTCGTGGTCTGCCTCACGAAGACGCCGGTGATCTCACCGGCGCAATGATGCCGAGAAAAGATGACTGCACTCCTGCCGCCGAGGTCACCGTCATCAATGCAGGTCCATGGGGATGCAAGGTCCAGCAATCTCTGGTCACGAACGGAACAGGCTGCGCCCACCGGGACCGACCAGTGCAGCGGCGATCAGCAAGACGATGCCGAGGATGATCTGCCCTTGGATCAGCTGAACGACACCCACCACCACGAGGATGACTGCGATGACCCACAAGACGGTTGCATTCATGATCGTTGTCTCCTTCTCCGCTGGCAGCGGTTCGAACGGAGCCGTACCCCGCACGGGCAACGATCAAACACGAAGATGTGACGCGGCGCTCCAGCATGGCGGGGCCGCCGAGTCTGGTCGGATCCGTCGTCACGCGCTATCCGTCGGACGGTTTCGTTGCCCGGGCAGACGGGTAGAGAGGAGGAGTATGCTTCGCTCCGTCATGATTGCCATCGCAAGCACTCGGTCATGAACGCGGCGTCCGAGCGAGCCACCGATCACGAGCCCTTGGCCCGCGAGTACGAGGGGCTGGACAGATCACTCAGCCGTGCTCGAGCCGACATCGCCGAGTGGCTTCAACATCGCGGAGGCAACGACGACACCGTCGAGCGAGCGGTGTTGATCGCCAGCGAACTTGCGACAAATGCCTTGCATGCCACGCCGGGAGCGCCGTTCACCGTGCTGCTCGCCAGTGTCAGTCCCGACCATGTCGAGTTGACCATCGGCAACCCGAACGTCGGTGCGTCGATACCTCCGCGTTGCGACTGGACGATCGACGACGTCCTGGCCCCGCAAGGTCGGGGCCTGGCCATCGTGGCCGCCCTCAGCGAAGATGTCGAAGTTCGTATCGCCAACGACCGCGTGCTGGTGACCGCACGAATCCGCACGACGCCGCTGCGGTGATCGCGACGCCGCTCGTGGCTGCGTAGGTTGACCGCAGATGACTGACGTACCGCTGCAAGAACACGATCTTCGGTTGTTCCGCGACTATCGCGCCAACGGTGGACGGGCAGCTCGCAATGCGTTGGTGGAGCGGTACATGGGGCTCGCTGCGCACATCGCCAAGCGGTACCGGCGCCCCGGCAGCGAGGACGACATCCGTCAGGCCGCGATGCTCGGCCTCGTCAAGGCGGTCGACCGGTTCGACCCCGATTTCGGTTCTAGCTTCGTGGCGTTCGCTGGCGCGACCATCGAGGGCGAGTTGAAGCGTTATCTCCGCGATCGGACCTGGGTCGTGCGAGTGCCTCGGGCTGCCAAGGAGCTCCACCTGATGGTGCGGCGTGCCTCCGAGGAGCTTCGTCAGCTCCTCGGCCGATCGCCAACCGTGGATGAGATCGCTGCGCACCTGTCGGTCAGCCGTGACGACGTGCTGCGGGGCCTTTCAGCCTCAGCCGCGTACGACGTCGGAACCATCGATGCCGGCGACACGGCCCCGGGCCTCCCGGCTGATCGGTCTGGCCGACTGGCCACCGACGAGCTCGGCTTCGATCATGTGGTCGACGCGCAGACCACGACCGGCCTGCTCGAACGCCTCCCCGAGCGCGAGCGCGAGATCGTGCGCCTGCGCTTCTACGAGGACATGTCGCAGGCGCAGATCGCCGAAGCGATGGGGATCTCGCAGATGCATGTGTCTCGCCTGCTCCGTCGTTCCTTCGAACTGATGCGTTCCTTCCTCGATGATGTTCAGGACCCGCGGTTGAGCTGAAGCATCGCAGTCGCGACAGGAGCCCCGGAGGGGGCATCCGGAGGGGGGCGTCCGGAGCTCCTGTCCTGGCTCCGGGGGCGGGGAACCGGAGGCTGGTCACCGATGACGTGTCAGGGCTGGATCTCGCCCTCGCCCTTCACGTCATGCCGAGGTCGTTCATCTCCTCGAAGTGGCCTTCAACCCGATCGAGTCGACCGACCGGGCGGCACGATCAGCAGCTCCATCTCCGACGTGGTCGGTGGTCGATCGGCACGGACACGGATGAAGACTTCGGGCTCACCGGTGCCGTTGTCCGGATCATGGCTCGCAGCGGTGGATTCCTTGGTCACGGCGAACGGATACCCGACCTTCACGTACGTAAACCACCGTGTAGCCACAGTTCGCCGCGTTGTCCGATCAGCTTCGACACGACGACTAGGCTGGCCTGCATGTCCGATCCGGGGTCGAAGCTGGCCATCATCATCATCGAAAACGGGTGGAAGGTCGATGGCGAGATCGACTCCCACACCGCCCCGAAGCTCGCATCGAGCATGGAGACCCTCCCCGACCATGCGACCGTGGTCGCCGACTTCGGCGGCGTCAGCTTCATGGACTCGAGCGGACTGCGCGTTCTGGTCGAAGCATCTGCACGAGCCGCCGATGCGGGCCGCAAGCTGATGGTCAGCAACTCGTCGGCGGCGATCCGCCGATTGGTGGAGATCAGCGGTCTCGCCGACACGCTCCTGCTGACGGACTGACACAGAGTGCCGCCCGAGGCGCATCACCGACCGCTGGCGGGTGGCTCGACGTGACCGTTCGATCATGACACCGGTGGCGATCTCGACCCGGCACAGGAGGTAGCCTGCGGAGCGATGTCGGATGACGCACTGGTGAACGATCGGGATCGGGTCGAGATCACCTTGCCGCTGGACACACGGTTCATCTCGACCTTGCGGGTGCTCTGCGCGTCCCTGGCTGCCGATGTCGGCTTCAGCGTCGACGAGATCGAAGACCTTCGCCTCGCAGTGAGCGAGGCGTTCTCGTTGTTGGCGGAGCGCCAGCCCGGCGGTCGGCTGACCACGTCGTTCCACACGGTCCACGACCGGCTCGACATCGAGCTCGTCGGCGCCGTCTCGGCGGTTGAACTGCAGCCCGATGACCTCGCTCGCAAGATCCTCGATGCGGTTGTGGACACCTATCGATTCGAGCAACGATCGGTCGTCTTGACCAAGCGCGCACGCGAGACCCGCTCGGCGTGACGAGCCCGACGGAGCATCAGTCGGCGGCTGTGCCCACGTGCAGGTAGGGCACCAGGCCGGAGATGTCGAACAATCGCCGAACCGGCGCGGATGGCCTGATCATGACGACGCGACGCCCGCACCTCTGGGCGCGCTGGTGGGCATCGATGAGCACCCGCAAGCCACTGGAGTCGATAAAGCCGACACCGGAGAGGTCGATCAGGATGTCTCCGTCGAGACCTGGGAGCGGGTCGAGTCGCGCTGAAAGATCGTCGGTGCTTGCACGGTCGATCTCCCCGACGAGCCGCAAACCGCTGACCGCGTCGTGGATGACGAGTCCCGGGGCGCCGTCGTTCATGTGCACACACTAGCCCTCACCAGTGCGAGCACGGCGACGTCATCGGCTCGTGGTCGGCCGAGGGCATTGAACAGAGCAATCGGCATGAGCTGGCCCGATGTCGAGCCGGTCGACGTCAAGGCAGCGGCCAGACGAAGGAGCCCGACATCGATGCATTCGTCGCGGCGTTCCACCAACCCATCGGTGTACATGATCAAGGTGTCCCCGGGGCGCAGCACGTCTTCGACGACGGTCCTGCCGGCGCCAACATCGATGCCGAGTGGCGGCCCGCCATCGGGCAGCTGTTCGACCGAGGTGTCGACACGCCGGATGACCGGCGGCACGTGCCCAGCGGAGACGACCCGCAGCGCGCCGGTCGTCGGATCGAAGTCGGCCACGACCATGGTGCTGTACTGCGCGCCGTGCACGTCCATCGCGAACCGGCTGAGCCGCTCGACGAGATCCTCGAGCGAGAGGGTCGGGGCCAAAGCGGCAAACGCGGTGCGCATCTGGCCCATCGCGGCTGCGGCTTGCAGGCCGTGGCCGACAACATCACCCAGCCCCAGGACGTATCGGTTCTCCGGGGTGATGACGACGTCGTACCAATCGCCGCCCACCTCGAGTCCCCTGGTGCCAGCCTCGTACAACGCACCCAACGAGGCCCCAGGGACCTCGGGCAGCCGCAACGGCAACATGCTCCGCTGCAGCTGCTCGGCCACTCGGCGATCTCGCTCGCTCGCCTCGGCCCGATCGAGCCCGAGGTCGACCAGATCGATGACCGTGTCGAGCGTCTCACGAAGCTCGTCGTGGAAGTCGACCGGGTGTGCCCAAGCAAAG
>JAYSLK010000275.1:0-2335 GCA_043725585.1 Actinomycetota bacterium | reverse complement strand
CCGTGCGGGGCTCCGCATCGTGCAGGAGTCCGGCCAGCTGATGGCGATGCTGGGTGTGCAGGGCGTCGTCAATCTGGCGTTCGGGGCGTTCAACGTCGTGTTCGTCGCGTTCGTGGCCGACTACCTCGACGGCGGGGGAACCGAGGTCGGGCTGATCCGTGGCAGTGCAGCCTTCGGAGGCATCGTGAGCGGACTCGTCATCGCACGATTCGCGCAACGGTGGGATCCGCCTCTCGTGATGGTGGCTGGTTACTCGCTGTTCTTCGTCGTCGGGATCGCATTCGTGAACGCCCCGTCGTTCACGACGACACTTTGGATCTACATCGTGCTGTTCGGGCTGACCGGATTCCCCAACGTCACCTCACAGGTCGGCACCAGCGCCACGCTCCAGCAGCTCGCACCGCGCGACGCGATCGGCCGCATGTCGGGGCTCTCCGGAGCAATGGCCGCGCTCGGAGCCGGCGTCGGTTCGATCGGTACCGGAGCCCTGCTCGAGCAGACCACACACCTCGCACCGATCCTGGAACTGCTCGTAGAACCCGCGGATGTAGCTCTCGGAATCGCCTGATGCAGTACACACCGCGCAGATACGAGGGCGCTCCCGGCTCGTCAGGGAGAGCGCGTACTCGTCCAGCTTCGAGCCCTCGGGCCCGGTCCAGTAGCCGGCGCCTCCTGACACGACGATCTGGGCGGCCATGGCCGGACGATAGGTCAGGTGCCGCCGTCGCTTCACCTCGTTTCGTTCTGCTGTCCTCGAACGCGTCCGCCTGACGACGGTGCCGGCGCGTACGGTGCTGGCCATGGTCACGATCCGGACTGCACAGCACGGCGATCTCGACGACCTCGTCCTGCTCGAGAGTGCGCTGTTCGCCGTCGACGCCGTCGTGCACGAAACCTTGGCCGACTCGACGTGGCCCGACCGCGAGGCACGCCACGACTTCGAAGCACTCTTCGCGAACGACCGTTGCGTGGTGTTCGTCGCCGAAGACCAATCGGGCACGGTCGTCGGCCATCTCGTTGCCTACCTCGCCACTTCGTCACCCACTCGCCTCCCGGTGACGTACGCAGTGCTCCGGAGCATGTACGTACGTAATGCAGACCAACGACACGGGATCGGCTCGGCGCTCGTTGAGCGATTCGTCGCCTGGGCGAGAGATCGCGGCTGTACCGAGGCACATGTCGACGCCTACGCCGCCAACCATCGCGCCCATACGTTCTACGAGAGCCTCAGGTTCGTACCCCGAAGCTTGTCTCGCGTTCTCGAGCTCTGAATCGGCATCGAGACAACCGCCGAGTCGACGCATCAGACCGACGGCACGTTCCATCGTCAGTTGCAAGGGCGTTCGATCGTGCGTTCTGTCATGCGGCGCAATGAGCGTCCGCTGTTGGGGCTGCGCCTCATGTCGAGGGCTGCGATGACACGATGGGGTCGGCGCCATCGACAATCGCGGCTGTCGGCGGACATCGGATTCTGCACACTGGCGGCCATGTAGGACTGCCCAAAGATGGCCAGGCGGCCGCTGTCGGTGGTTGGCAACGACACGTTCGCGGGTGGGGCATACCGGCACATATCTCTAGTCCGATTCGGAGTGTCTTCGATGTAGTGAGCGGGGGTGCTGGGTTGCGTGGCGGACGCGTTATCTCTAGCGCGTTCGGGGCCATCCCTGGGGGTGGGTGCGGCTGGTCGTACGGTCGGAGCCATGTTCGTCGGCTGCAGGTGATCGTTCATCCGGTCGTGATGCCGGGCCGTGCGATGGTGTCGTGGACGGTGTTGGGCGACGACGGCGCGGTGATCGATCCTGTCGATGTCTACCTTGGGTATCTGGCGGCGTTGGAGCGGTCACCGAACACGCAGCGGGCGTACGCGACGAGCTTGAAGTTGTGGTTCGAGTTCCTCGCCGGGGTGGGCCTCGCGTGGGACGCGGTTCGTGTCGATGATGTCGCGAGGTTCGTGTCGTGGTTGCGGTCGCCGGCGGAGAACGTGATCGTGCTCGCCGCCGGGACGGGTCTGCGGTGCCCGTCGACGGTGAATCGGCATCTGAGCGCAGTGTTCGGCTTCTACGAGCATCACGCCCGGTGCGGCGTGAAGGTCGCGTCGGAGTTGGTGGTGTGGCGTCACCTCGGTCGCGGTGCCTACAAGCCGTTCCTGCATCACGTGTCGGCCGGGAAACCGGTCGCGACGCGGCCGGTGAAGTTGCGGGTCGCGAAGCGGACACCGCGGACGTTGAGCGCTGAGCAGTTGGTCATGGTGTTGGCGTCACCGGTCCGGGCGCGTGATCGGTTCTTGTTGGCGTTGCTGGCCGAGACCGGGATGCGGATCGGTCAGGCGTTGGGG
>JAYSLK010000274.1:0-4985 GCA_043725585.1 Actinomycetota bacterium | reverse complement strand
CCGGCGAGGTTGCCGCCGTGGTCCGCGTGTGCCAGCAACATCGACTGCCCCTCACCCCGGCTGCGGGCCGCAGCGGGGTCACGGGAGCATCCGTTCCTGTGTTCGGCGGCGTGCTGCTCGACATGACGCAGCTTCGCCGTGTCGTCCATCTCGACGAGGTCTCAGGGGTCGTCGAGGTGATGGCCGGCACGTTCGGACCCGACCTCGAACGTGAGATCGGCGCACGCGGCTACTCGGTCGGCCACTTCCCACAGAGCTTCGATCTCGCCACCGTGGGCGGATGGGTCGCGTGTCGTGGCGCAGGCCAGTACAGCACGAGGTACGGCAAGATCGAAGACATGGTGGTGGGGCTGGAGGTGGTGCTCGCCGACGGCACCGTCATGCGGACGGGTGGTGCTCCCGCTGCGGCAGCCGGCCCCGATCTGAACCAGGTGTTCATCGGGAGCGAGGGCACCCTCGGGGTGGTGACCCGCGTGTGGCTGCGCGCCCACCGACTGCCCGGCCCGCCGATGGTGGCGGCCTACGCGTTCGCGACCTTCGAAGCCGGCATCGACGCATGTCGACGGATCCTCCAGCGAGGCGCCACGCCTGCGGTGCTCCGTTTGTACGACGCTGCGGAGAGCCAGCGCGGCCAGGGCGGCGACGGCACCCAGTGCATGCTGTTGGTGCTCGACGAGGGTGACCCGCTGATCGTGGGGGCAACCATCAGCGTCGTCGCCCAGGAGTGCGCCGCCGCCGACCGCCAGAGCGACGAGCTCGTGAATCGCTGGACCCACCATCGCAACGACACGAGTGCGCTGCAAGCGCTCACTCGCAAAGGGTTCGTGGTCGACACGCTCGAGATCGCCGCTCCGTGGACAGCGCTCGATGCCATCTTCCACGGCGTACGAGCCGCGATGCTTGCCGTGCCACACGCGCGCGCGGCCACCTGCCATCTCTCGCACAGCTACGCCGATGGCGCCTGCCTGTACTTCACGTTCGCGGCCACGCCGCCGCCCGACGAGATCGAACGGACCTACGTCGCTCTCTGGGATGCCGGAACTCGGGCCGTGCTGGCGCTGGGGGGCAACCTGTCGCACCATCACGGCGTCGGGCTGAACCGCAGCCGCTACGTGCGCGAGGCGTTGGGGCCCGCCTTCACCGTCCTCGCAGCGATGAAGACCGCCCTCGACCCCAACGGCATCCTGAACCCCGGCAAGCTCGGGCTGGCGTCACCGTTCGGCCAGGTGAACTGGCCGTGACCCCCGACGTCGAATCGCCGCGCAGGCTCGACGCACCGGCCGTCCGGGCGGGCGCGTCGGTCTGCCTCGTCTTCGCTGTCCCGTTCTCACTCGCAGCACGATGGGCTGCCGACAGTCGCAACGACGGTGGCCTCGCGATCATCCTCACCCTGGGTGCGCTCGTCGGTTTCGTCCTCGGCGCAGGCGTCGCCGCGTGGACACAGCGAGCCGGCTTGCCCTTGTACCACGGTCTGGTCACGGCCTCAGGCACGTACCTCGCGGCCCAAGCGGTGTTCATCGTGCTCCGGCTGGTCACGGGTCGCGAGGTGCGCTGGTACGCCGCGCTGTTCAACATCACGCCGGTGCTGTTCGCCGGCGTGATCGGGGGCGTGCTCGGCTCGGTCCTGCTCAAGCTGGGCGTACGCCCGAGCACCCACCGGCGCCTCGATGTTGGAGATGCCCCACACCCGGACACCCAACGAGAAGAGGGAGGGCTCACGTGAGCGTACTCGTCATCGACATCGGCACCACCGGAGTCCGCGCCGCAGTGATGCACGGCGACGGATCGCTCGCCGAACTGCAGTACCGACGGCTGCCCCCGAGCACCCCGTTTCCCGGGCTGGTGGAGTTCGATGCGGTGCAGCTGGGCTTGGCAGCGATCGAGCTGGCCGAGCAGGCCCTCGCCGAGCATCGCGGGCCGGTGTCAGCAGTCGGCGTCACGACGCAGCGCGCCTCGACGGTGGTCTGGGACCGGGCGACGGGGGAACCCGTCGGCCCGGGACTCGGTTGGCAGGATCTGCGCACCGTGTTCGCCTGCATCACGGCCAAGGCCGACCACGGGCTGGCGCTCGCCCCGAACCAGTCGGCCACGAAGGTGGCCACAATCCTCGATCAATTCGATCCAGAGCGGTCGCGCGACCTGTGCTTCGGCACGGTCGACACCTGGATGGCATGGATGCTCACCGCAGGCGCCGTGCACGTGACCGACCGGACGAACGCAGCCGTCACCGGTTTGCTGTTGCCCGACGGATCCGATTGGAACGAACGTGCGCTCGCTGCGCTGAACATCCCGCGCTCGATGCTGCCGGCGCTCGTCGATACGTCAGGAGCCATCGCCGAGGCGACGGCGCTCACGGGTGCACCCCTGCTCACGGCGCTGGTCGGAGATCAACAGGGCAGCCTCGTCGGCCAGAGCTGTGTTCGACCCGGCGATGCCAAGATCACCTTCGGTACCGGCGGCATGTTCGACATGTGTGTCGGGCCGGAGGCACCGGCCACCGCGAACCGATCGACGAACGGCACGTTTCCGATCGTGGCCTGGGGTCGGGACGACGAGACCATGTGGGGGGTCGAAGCGATCATGCTCTCCGCAGGCACCAACATCGAGTGGCTACGCGACGACATGCAACTGATCGACACGCCCGAGCAGAGCCACGACGTCGCTCAGCAGTGCGACAGCACCGGCGGCGTGGTGTACGTGCCGGCGCTGCTCGGTCTGGGCACCCCACGGTGGGACTACGGCGCTCGGGGCGCCCTGTTCGGCCTCACCCGTGGCTCGGAACGACGGCATGTGGTTCGCGCCGTGCTCGAGGGCATCGCTCATCGCGGCGCCGACCTCGTCGACGCCGCGGAGGCGGACACGGGCCGCTCGGTCGCGGTGTTGCGTGTCGACGGCGGCATGAGTCGTAACCCCACGTTCATCCAGGCGCTCGCCGATGCCACCGGTCGACCGGTGGAGGTCGCGCCCGTGGCAGACGCAACCACGATGGGCGCCGGGTACCTCGCCGGCCTGGCCGTCGGCGAATGGGGCTCGTTCGCCGAGATCGGCGAGTGCTGGCGCCCCTCGGACAACGTCGAGCCCCGAGCGGCGTCGACCATCCCCAGTCGGGAACGCTGGGCGGACGCCGTCAGCCGGGCCGAACGTTGGATACCCGACCTGTCGGCTCTGGACTTCTAGTCTCTCCGTCTGGATCGCACTGCACTCCCTAGAATTGCTCCGCTCACCCGGCGCCGACAAAGCTCTCGGGCAGCGACTGGAAAGGACACACTCCCTCGTGGACATGGATTCGCCCGATACCTCGACGGCAGGCACTGACGTGTCGACCGACGTGGCATCTTCTTCAGGGTTTCGGCGCCGCCTGCTCGGCGCCGGCCTGATCGGTTTCGCCGGCTCGATCGTGCCGAGCATCGCCGCGCACGCCGCGTCGTCGCCCGACCAGGCGACCACAACGACCGCTCCACCAAAGCGCCCGTCCGACGACGACTTGGTGCTGCTCCGCTTCGCCATGGCCGCCGAACTTGCCGCAACATCGCTCTACACCACCGCCCTCGCAAGCGATCTCGGCGAGGCCACCATCGCCGCGATCACGCACGTCCGCGACGCTCACCAGGCGTTCGGTCAGGCGCTCAACGCCGAGATCGGCACGACCGCGCCCGATGCGCCCGACGCGGCGATCCTCGAGGCCTCGATCGGTGCGTTCACCGGCGCCCGGTCCGCCATGTTGTCCGCAGGCCTCGATCTCGAGAACATCCTCGTGGCCACGCACACCGATGTCATCGGCCGGATCACGGGCATCGACGGTGCCCGTCTGATCGGCTCGATCATCACCGCCGAGGCACGCCATGCACTCGTGCTCGGCGACCTCGCCGGGCTGACCGAACTCGACGACCTGCTCGGCAACGACGCCATCGCCCTCACGCCGGCAGAAGGGTGATCCCGATGAACACCGACCTTCACACCGATGTCCGCCGTGCCCTCGCGGGTGCTGCCGTCGGTCGGCGCAACCTGCTGCGCATCGGCGGCCTCAGCGCTGCTGGAGCTGCCCTGCTGGCGGCGTGCGGTGGAACCGACTCGCCCGGCATCGCCCGCGTCGGCTCCGCGCCGGTCACCACCAAGCTGCCCGACCCCGTGGTGAACGACGGGGTGCTCCTGCGCACCGCGGCTTCGCTCGAGCGATCGGTGATCAACGTCTACAGCACGTTGCTCGATGCCGGGTTCCTGCCCGCCGATGTGGCCGGCATGGCGGAACGATTCCGAGACGACCACTCGGCGCACGCCGAAGCCCTCGACGCACTCACGACAGGGCTGGGCAGCAAGCCGTTCACGTGTGGCAACCCCAGGATCGAAGAGCTCGTCATCCCGGCGATCGTCGCCGCGATCACCGGCGACTCGGCTGCGGGCATCAGCCCCAGCGACGATCCCACGCGCGACGCCCTCAACGTCGCTCACGCCCTCGAGAACTTGGCGACCGAGACCTATCAGTCCTTCCTCACCCAGCTGTCGATGCCCGAGCTGCGCCGCGAGGCGATGCTCATCGCCGCGCAGGAGGCCCGCCATTCGTCGCTGCTCGCACTTGCCATCACCGGACGGCCAGCGGGCTACGTGCAGACGATCGTTCCGACCGAACCCCCGGCGATCCCCGAGGCATACGCATTGCCATCGGTGTTCGGAACACTGGGCGGGATCACCCTCGTGGTCGGCGCCGAGGACGAGGTCGGCCTGCGCCGCACCTTCTCGCTCGACACGCCCAGCCTCAACACGTTCGTCTTCGACTACATCGAACCGTCCTGCTGACGACCTCCTTCTGACGAACGTCCGCCGATCGACCGGCGGTGCTTCCGCACGAACCTCCTAGACTGCCGACCGACGGTGAGTCGATCGGGTGGCCGCGGCTCGGGGTCGGGAAACCGGCGACCGGGTCGAGGAAAGTCGGGGCTCCGAAGAGCAGAGTGCTGGCGAGAGCCAGGTCGCGGCGACGTGACGGA
>JAYSLK010000273.1:0-2157 GCA_043725585.1 Actinomycetota bacterium | reverse complement strand
GCTCCTCGTGATGGGCATCGCCGGGAACTTCAACCCGACGACCGCACCTCGACAACAGACCGCGTCGTTGTACGCCGAGATGCGCACCGGCATGCGGTGGTTGCGCGGACAGCCGTTGTTGCGCTCGATCGCAGCGTCGTTGGCCCTGAGCAACCTCGCATTCCAGATGCCACAGGCTGTCTTCGTCCTGTTCGCCCGCGACGAGCTGGGCATCGGCGAAACGGGCTTCGGCTTGCTCCTATCGCTGATGGGCGTCGGAGCGATCGTGGGTGGGCTCGTCGGAGACCGGATCGTCAACCGCATCGGCCAGACGCAGTGCATCTACGGAGCGATCTGCACCTGGGTGCTCACCCTGCTCGCAGTGCCCCTGTACCCGCATGCCTGGTTCGTGGCGATCGTCGTCTCGGTCGAGTCACTCGCGGCGACGGTCTGGAACGTGGTCACCATCTCGCTGCGCCAGCAAGCGATCCCCGACGAGCTGTTCGGTCGGGTGAACGGCGTGTATCGCTGGGTCGCATGGGGCACCCTGCCGATCGGTTCGGTGATCGGCGGTCAGGTCGCCTATCACGTGGGTCTGCGCGCCAACTACGTCGTCGCCGCCGGTGTGATGACCCTCGCAGCTGCCGTCCTCCTCCGGCACGTCAACACCGCCGGCATCGTGCGCGCGCTGTCGGCCAATCGAGTGGCGACGAGTCTCGATGACACGCCCGTCGCCCGACACGATCCCTTGTTCGACTGAGCCGGCGCCGTCCCAGTCAGCAGCGTCTCAGCCGGCGTTGCGCACGCCGGCTCCACCGTCGATCACGTAGGTCTCGCCGGTGATCCAACTCGCCGCATCGCTCACGAGGAACGTGACCAGGTTGGCGATGTCCTGAGGGTCGCCGAGCCGCTTCAACGGCAGTTGTGCGGCGAGCTTGTCGCCGAAGTTGTCGACCAGGAACGCGGCGAAGTCGGTCTGCACCAGGCCGGGAGCCACCGCGACCACACGTGTGGGACCGAGTTCGGAGGCGAGCTGCCGGGTGAGGTGGATGAGGGCAGCCTTGGTGAGGTTGTACACCCCCAGGCCTCCCTCGGCTCGCAGACCTCCCACGGAGGCGATGTTGACGATCACCCCCGGACGATCGTTCATTCCGGTGTCCCACACCGCCTGGGTCCAGAACAGGGGCCCTTTCAGGTTCACCTGGAACGTCTTGTCGTAGCGCGCGCTGTCGACACCGAGCGTCGCACCGAAGTAGGGGTTCGTCGCGGCGTTGTTGACGAGGATGTCGATCGAACCGAATCGTTCGTTGGTCGCGGCCACACATGCCTGCGCAGCATCGAGGTCACCGACGTTTGCGGCGAACACCTCGGTCTCCACGTCGACCCCGGCAGCGGCCCCCGCAGCGCCGATCTCGGCAGCTGCCAGATGCAGCTGATCGAGCTTGCGCGAACACAGCATCACCTTCGCTCCGCTGGTGGCGAGCGTCGTGGCGATCGCTTTGCCGATGCCCTTGGATGCTCCGGTGACGAGGGCGACCTTGCCCTCGAGTGAGATCTGCACGAGCGCCGACCCTACTCGGCGTCGATCGGGTCGTCGTCGTCCGCTTCGAGGTGCCGGGTGATCTCCACCCGCTTGATCCGTCGACCCTCCATCTCGCGCACCGTGAACGTCCAGCCGTGCGAAACGATGTGATCGCCCTCGACCGGCACGTGACCGAGCGTGTTGAAGACCAGGCCACCGAGCGTGTCCCAGTCGTCGGCAGGAAGGTCGGTCTCGAGCACTTCGTCGAGGTCGTCGATCGAGACTCGACCGTCGACCATGAAGCTGCCATCGGGCAGGTGGACGATCTCGGCGTCCTCCTCGTCGTACTCGTCGACGATGTCACCCACGAGCTCTTCGAGGCAGTCCTCGAGCGTGATCAGGCCGGCGATCGCCCCGTACTCGTCAGCGACGATCGCGAGATGGAACTTCTCGGTCTGCATCTCCCGCATCAGCCGGTTGACCAGCTTGTTCTCCGGGATGAACCGAACCGGCCTGACCAGATCGGTGACAGGCCGAGCACCTCCGCCCTCGCGCTCGACCCGCATCAGATCCTTGGTGTAGGCGAGACCCACGACGTCGTCGTCCTCGCCGAGCCCGAGCACCGGCAACCGGCTGTAGCCGTGCTCGATCGCCAC
>JAYSLK010000272.1:0-1506 GCA_043725585.1 Actinomycetota bacterium | reverse complement strand
CGGCGGTCCACCTTCTGCCCGCGCATCGTGCGGTAGCGCGGCACCGCGTCCTTCACGAAGCCGGTGAGGAGATGCCCGTAGTGAGGCAGCCCGTTGGCGAAGGGGGGACCGTCGTAGAACACGTATTCGTCGGCGTCGGCGCGCGCCGCGACCGATGCCTCGAACGTGCCGTCGCCGTCCCAGAACGCGAGGGTCCGGCGCTCGATCGCGGGGAAGCTCGGCTGGGTCTCGACCTGCGGATAGGCGGTGGTGGCGTCGGTTCGCTCGCTCATGTGGGTGGTCTCCTGGATGCCGTCAGACGTTTCCACAGGGACGAGCCCGTTGGCCCGCGGTACCACCCTGCTTGTGCATCGCCGCAGCGATGCACCACTCCACTTCGCCAGCGATGACGGGCTGGACCCGTCCGGTTCTACTGAGGCCGATGCCGGAGCATCGACCCGTTCTTCCGGAGGCTCGGAGGTGATGGCCTCGTCGACGCCGTTGCTCGAACACTTCGTTGTCGCCGTGAGGCGATGGCGAATGCTACCGCCCCACGGTGAGCGGGGACGCCTGCATTCCTCACCCGGCGACGCTCAGCGGCGAATGCCATCCGCAGGCGTGGGCGTGTCGAACCCGTTGCCATCCCCGGGAGTGCCACCGCCGGGAGTGCCACCGCCGGGAGTGCCATCGACAGGCGTGGCATCGACAGGCGTGGCATCGATCAGACCCGCCTGATCGGCGCGCTCGGCCTGTTGCCACATCGTGCGAACCTCATCGGCGGAGGTCGGTCGAGGCGACACGAGCGGCTCGACACCTGGCTGCAAGGGCACCTGTCCGGTGATCGGCGGCGGCGGAATGCGGTGGCCGCCGGTGTCATCTCCGTTGAGCAACGAGGGGGTGGCGGCGCCGACCGGGGCGCGTAGCGCCGGGCGGTCGATCTCGGCAGGCACCTGATCTGCCAGTTGCGCGAGCGCGGACGATGCTTCGCGGAGTCGGTCACGGTGCTGCGCGCCGTGGGCAACGAGCGTGTCGATGTCGGCGATGAGCGCGTTTCGTCGCGACTCCAGTTCTTTGACCTCGGTCTCGGCCCGCAGGTGTTGTTCGGTCTTGGCGCGATGGGCCTCGGTGCGCGCCTCGTCGAGCAGTCGCGCCGCTTCGGCACGAGCTTGTTCGAGCGTGGACGCCGCCTCCAGCCGCGCCGCGGCCGTCACGCCCGCTGCGCCGGCTTGGGCAGATTCGGTGATCGACGTCGCCTCGGCTTGTGCTTGGGCCACGGTGGTGTCGGCGGTGCGCTGGGCCAGCAGCAACGTCCGACTGATCGTCTCGGCCTCGTCGGCGCCGACGCTCGGCGCGACCACTGGCGCCACGATGGGCACCGAGCCAGTGTGCTGCGCGTTCTGAGTCGCGTCCTGCAGCTTCGCGATTGCGGCTCGTGCCCGAGCCTCCATCGCGGTGGCCTGCTGATGCGACGCTTCCAGACTCGCCGACACCTCGATGAGGTAGGCCCGCACCTCGTCGGGGTCGTAT
>JAYSLK010000271.1:0-3258 GCA_043725585.1 Actinomycetota bacterium | reverse complement strand
TCGACGGGGTCGCCGGTCATCGCCAGTTCGAGCGCCCGTTTGCGGCCGACGTTGCGCGCCACGGCCACCAACGGGGTGTGGCAGAACAACCCGCCCTTGCCGCCGGGGATGGCGAAGGCCGCGGATTCCGCGGCGATGGCCAGATCGCACGTGGCGACGAGTTGACAGCCGGCGGCCGTGGCCAATGCGTGCACTTTTGCGATCACCGGCTGAGGGATCGACTGGATCGTGTCCATCATCTCGGTGCACAGCTGGAGCAGTCGTCGAACGTGGGCGAGGTCGGCGCCGGCCATGTCGCCGAAGTTGTGGCCGGCCGAGAACACGGGGCCGTTGGCCGCAAGGATCACACCGAGCGCATCGCTCGCGCCGACCTCGCGGAACGCCTGCACCAGTTCGGCCATCACCCCATCGGCGAGCGCATTTCGTTTGTCCGGCCGGTTCAGGGTGATCGTCGTGATCGTGTCGTCGGTGCTGACGAGGAGGTGCTGGTAGCTCACGGGGTCAGTGTCGCGCAGTGTCGCTGGACGAGGGTCACTCGGCGCCGTCGACCCCGTCGACCCCGTCGACCCCGTCGGAATCGTTGTTGGCGCGACCCGACTCGACCGGGGCCCGTCGATTCAAGGTGGCGAGAGGACGGGCGGCGGCTCGGCGCCATCCCATGCCGGCCAACTTGCCGGGGGGTGGCCACAGGTCGTCACGGCTGTACGCCCACCATTCGAACGGGTTGGTGTAGTACGAGCACGACTCGATCACCTTCGCGAGCCGCAGCGGGTGGCGCCGACGGCGCACCAACCAGATGAGGGTGCCGGCGAGGACACCGCTGACCGACCAGGCGAGGTAGAGCACGGGGTACATCGGACCGAACCATCTGCTCTGCCACACGTGCACATCCTCGTGGTCGGTGATCAACCGCCGCCGACGAGCAGAATCGACGTTGCCGGCACCCGAGATGACGTTGCCGATCGTGAACGCGAATCCCGACTTCAGTGCCACGCCGCGTCGGTACACGTGGCGGTTCTGTCGAAAGCCGAGACCGGGCACCAGTCCCGCATCACGCATCACGGCCGCGCCCAGATGGGCCAACAGGCCGATCGCCACCGGCATCAGCGCCCAGGTGCTGTCGAGCACGAACGCCAGCCAGCCGGCACCGCGTCGCCATGCATACACGCCACGCCACCCGCCGATCGCGCCGTTGACCGTTGCGATGTTGCCGAACACCACCCCCACCATCGGATGGACGATCCATCCGACGGACCAGCCGATCGCGCCACCGGCCGCAGCGGTGAGCGTCGTCTCGGCGACGCGGGCGGCCCGAGACCGGCGATCGTGTTCCGCGGCGAGAGGGCGCACCGCCCCGACCGTAGCCGCACCCGTCCAACGCCCGAGCCGAACCTCGACGCCGCACGACTCGAACGATGCGCGATCAACCGTTCGCAGTCGCCTCCCGCCAACGCGCCACGAACTCCTCGACGTCCTGGGGCATCAGACTGGTCGGCGGACCATTCGGGCTGCCGTAGCGATTGACCGTGCGGATCCGTTGGTTCAGCTCCTCGACCGCCTCGCGCACGGCGCGCTCGGTGGTGAAGCTGGACAGATGAGCACGCAGGTCGTCGCGGTCGCGCCGGACCGCAAGGCTGGGCGGCACGGTGGTGATGTCTTCGCGGCGAAGCTTGTCCTTCACCCACCACAACTCGTCGCGGGGAGCATCGAGCCCATGAATCGGCTGCCCCTTGCCGGGCAGTCGATCGAACTCGCCACGCTGCATCGCGTCGCGGATCGACTGCTCCACGGCTGTCTCCCAATCAGGACCGAGCCGTCGTGGACGTGGCAGAGGCGTCGTCACGAACAGAACGATAGTTGCGACAAAGGGCGTTGCTGGAGTCGCTCGCCGACGACCCACAGCCCGCTCGCTCGGGTCCTCCGATCCGGCGTGGCCAGACTCGCGCCCATAGTCTCCTACCATGCCAGGGCCTGCCGTCGACGTGCTCCGCCGCTTCGGTGCGGTCGAGGACGACCAGAAGTACACCCGTCTCGTCGAACTGTTCTCGGACGACGCCGTCTACTACGACCCGTTCTTCGGACCTCAACGTGGGCGCGAGGCGATCCGATCGTTCATGGGACACATGGAAGAGATGGTGCCTGCATCCGGCGCGACGTTCCGCGACTGGCACGTAGAAGCCGATCGAGTCGTCGGTTGGGCAACGTGGGTGATGGAGATTCGGACTCTCGATGGGCCCACCGACATTCCCGGACAGAGCCTGTACCGATTGAACGATGCCGGCGAGGTGACCTTCGTGACCGACTACCTCGATCCGGCCGCCTACCGCAAGCTCCGCGGCGACGCGAAGCGTCCAGACCTGGCGACGGCTACTGGCTTGTCGACCGGACCACACAACGCCGCCGGACCCGCTCTCGACGTGGTGCGCCGGTTCTGGGAGATCCAGGACGCCGGCCGCTACGGCGAGCTGGGTGAGCTGTTCAGCGACGATGCCGTGTTCACCGACGTCATCTACGGCCGCATGGAGGGCCATGCCGCCGTCGTCGGCTACCTGCAGCGCATGCAAGCGGAGATGCCCTCCCGAGGGATCCGGTTCGAGCTGGCCGATGCCGCAGGTGACGAAACCGTGGCATGGAGCCAGTGGTGGTGCCACTTCCCCACCGGCACGGTGCCCGGCTGGACGCTCCATACCTTGCGCGGCGACAAGTTCACTCTCGACGCCGACTACTTCGACACGGTTGCATCGCGCGAGTTGTCGTCGAGCTGATTCGGTCGGTCTGAAATGACCGGCGCTCGGCTTTGTCTGGCGGGACTGCGGCTGACATGATCGTTGAACTCGGCGCCGAAGCTGCGCAGTCCCGCGGCATGGAGCGGCGCCCGAAGAGGGGGAACACCATGTCGTCCACTCATCTCGGCCGTGTCCACGGTCGACCGAGCCGGATGTTGCTGACCACGCTGGTCGTCGGTGGTCTGATCGCTGGAGCGTGCAGCAAGAAAGACGACGAGGCGGCCGCGCCGGATGCTCCGGCGACCACGGTCGTCGACAACACGACGCCCGACGAGACGGCGCCAGCCGTGACCGATGACCCCGGCGCCGGCACCACCGTGCCCGCGACCGAGCCGCCGGTCGAGACCGCCGATCCCGTGTACGGCGGCACGCTGCTGGTGAGCGGCGAGGCCGAGGCCACGAATCCATGGACACCGGGGAAGATCCAGTGCGACCAGTACTGCTACGTCCGCGCCGGCTCGTTCTACGACAC
>JAYSLK010000270.1:0-4320 GCA_043725585.1 Actinomycetota bacterium | reverse complement strand
GACGACCGCGGAGCAAGCCAGCGCAGTCATCGTGGCGGGGTTCGTCGCGGTCGGCGGCGGAAACGAAGATGCCGGTGTCGATCAGCAGCACCGTTGATCAGATGCCTTGAGCGATCTTCTTGGCGGCAGCATCCGCGCGTTCTCGGTGAATGTCGAACGGCTCGTCCCGGCCGGACTTGGCGCAGCCGATGAACGCTTCCAACGGATCATCGAGCCGGTCGGCCAACTCGTCGACGAGCGCGTCGACGCTGATCCCACGACGTTGGGCCTCAGCAGTCAGCCGGGCGGCGAGTTCTTCGATCGTGATCGACATGCCCAAAGCCTATGTGTTCCGCCGGCGGCGTTGCTGTTCACGTTCGATGCATCCGCCGGGGAGCCGCTGGTATTCGTCGATCAACACCGTGCCCGGTTGACGGATGGCGCGTTGCGGGTCGGCCTTCACGGCGTCACGAACGTCGGGCAGATCGAGGTTGATGACCGTCGCGCCATGCTGCCGGGCGGCTGGTTGAGCACCGTGGACTTGCCAACCGTTCGAGGCCCTTGCAACGCCACGACCGGCGCGTTGGCCGTCCGATCGATGATCACTTCCGTCACTCTTCGCTCGATGCGGCCTGACATCAACTGGCCGAAGTAGCTGACCGAGTCGAATGAATGGAGATGTCCGAGCCGAACGATTGGAGACATCAAGTCGAACGGCTCGAAGTTCGTCGATCAAATGTAGGGGTCGGGCTGCCAGTGCGGGGTCGGCGAGGCGGGCTTGCCGTTGAGTCCGACTTGAACCCACGCAGGAGCTCAGGTGCGCCGGGGCGGACGGTTCTGTTGGGGTGGCTCGATGCGGTTCAGCGCCAACCAGCGGTCGATGTCGGCGGCGTCGAAGCGGACGAGGTGGCCGACCTTGTAGTACGGGATGCGTCGCTCGTGGATGAGCCGGCGGATGAAGCGCTCGGTGACGCCGAGGCGGCTGGCGAGATCGATGATGTCGAGTAGTCCCGGTCGGGTGGATCTTGGTCGCGGTGCGGTTGTCATGCCGGACAACGGGGCAGCGGCGGTCGATCGCGGGGAATGTCGGTGACGATGGATTCCTTCGGCCGCCTGTTCGCCCCACGTCGGGTCTGTCGATGTTGCAGCCGTGCCTGTCAGCGATCAGGTGAGGCGTGGCGGCCGCAGTGCTCGAACGGCGGCCACACCGCGGATGACGTCGCCAGCTGTGGCCGCCGCCTGCGCGTCGACCAGCTCCCTGATCGCGTCAGGATCACCGAGCAACTCCAGGGTCTCCTCGATGGGGTCGTGATCCTCACTGCCTCCGTGGTCGACGAATTCGGAGGATCCGCTGTTCACGTTGCGCACAGATTCGCTCGCCATCGTTCGATCGTCCCACGCCCGCGCGGTCGGCGTGACAACAGTCGGTCGCCAGCGTGCCCCGTGCTGTAGGCCGACGCAGAAAAATGGGCATGTTCCGCAGGGTGTGAACAACGCGGTGAGCATCGGTGTGAAGTTGGTGTGCTCGTTGTGGCCGGTGGTGAGGAGTGTGAACATCGAATGTCACGTCGCGTGTCGTGACCCTCACTTGACGTCGATGGTGAGGGATTTGGTGAGGTATCCGGTGAGCATCGCGGTGAGCAATCGTGTGAGGTGCGATCTTCACCGTGCCGGACATGGATCTGGCGAATCGGCTCGAACGGGAGTTGGCACGGTGCACACGGGACCGTGTGCCTCACGAATGGCGCGATCACGACTGCCTCGCAGCGTGTGCGACCGTGTCGGAGTTGGTGGGGCGCGTCCGACGGGTTGGCCCGAACTCGGATGCATTGGTCGATGCACTGCTGGCCGTTGAGGAGCGGCGGGATGAGGCGACGTTGATCGTCGAGGTCGCGTCGCTCCCGCTGGCTCGCGCGAGATGTGCGGGCGATCGGGATCGCTTCGAGTCGTTGCTCGGTGAGTTGGCGATCGTGGTTGCCGAGGCCCGCCTTGCGGCCCTTGATGGATCGATGCGCCATCGTCTGCCGCTGCTGCTGGACCGAGCGTGGGATCGGGTCCGCCGGCCGCGACTGCCGATGTTCCTTCTCGCCGGCACGGAAGTGTTGGAGCGGGTCGCTGACTGCGACGATGCGTTCGACGCGATGTTGGATCGGCTGGTGCTGGAGGACCTTCGTGGTCGGCTGGGCGCTGGCGGTGCGGCGTCTGCCGGCTTCGTCCGTGCGTGGAATTCGGTCGTGGTGTTGCTCGAACGCGAGGACCGCACGGCGGCAGAACGGGACCGTTGGAAGTACGCACGTCGAGTGCTGCGGCGGCTGGACGTCGGCGACACGGCCGCCTGATCTTTTCCGCTGGTGACCTCAATCGAGGTCGATGTCGACGCTGCCCGATCGCGAGTCCGAGTGCGAGAGTCGCCGGTCGTCGGGCCTGACGATTCGGTGGGCCGTGTCGAGCGCGGCTGCGGCGGTGAGCTGTTGGTGGTCGACCGGAGCGGACGGTGCGATGCCGAGGCGCTGGCGGACGTGCGCGATCGCAGAGAGCCGGTCGATTTGATGTTGGCTCAGCTCCGTGGCGTCGGGTTCCGCGATACGCCCGAGCGCTTGGCGAAGCCACACCGGCTGATGCGCGATGTCCTGGACGAGCGGGTGGTCGTGCGGTCCCGCGATGGCGTCGAGGAGCGCGGGGTCGGGACCCCAGGTGCCGGTTGCGAGCGTGCGGTTGATCTCCTGGAACTCCACGACGTGAGGCCAGTTGTCGATGATCCACCGTCGCCTCGCATCAGTCGCGAGATCGGCGCGGGCGAGCACGTCGGCGGTGTCGTTGAGGTCGAGGCGGCCGTGCAGCAACTCGTCGACGGTGTGACGCGCGTGCGCCGGGGCCGTTGCGAACAGCTGACCGAGTTGCTGTCGTCGTTCGTGGAGC
Source organism: Actinomycetota bacterium (assembly GCA_043725585.1). Classification (GTDB taxonomy): domain Bacteria; phylum Actinomycetota; class Acidimicrobiia; order Acidimicrobiales; family Ilumatobacteraceae; genus VFMC01. The sequence continues at coordinate 1,422 of JAYSLK010000270.1, read as the reverse complement.
TCTCGACGTGATGCTGCGATCGGATAGGTCGGTTCCAGCCGGTCGCTGGTGGCGAGCCACACCCGTGTTCGAGCGACGTGGAGTTGCAGCCGGTCCCAATCGGCGCCGTCGCCGACTCCGTCGCTCTCGATGGGTCGAGGTCCGATCCCACTCGTCGAGTCGTGGAGTTCGTGCGCAACTCGATAGCGGGCGATCTGCTGCACGTTGTCGTGCCAGACCTGGTCGCCTGCGGGATCGAACGGCTTGGCTCCGACGAAGGTCCGAAGCCAGTCGGGCTGATCGGCGATGAGCTTCGCGGTAGCCCGCTCGACGATGTTGTGAAGGGCGTGTCGGTAGCGGTCGCCTTCGCCAAGCTCGACGCCGAGATCGTCGACGATCGCATGCCACCGCTCGAGGTCGTCGACCGTCGGAGCCAGCATGACTGCCAGGGCGCGACGAGCAGATGGCGACAACTCGCGCTCGGCAGCGTCGGCATCGACGACACGCAGCTGCGACCACGGGAATCTCTCGACGTGTTCGCGCCCCTCCGCGGATGCGAAGTGCAGGGTGGCGGTGCCGGCGGCGTCATCGACGTCGATCACGACACCGAGGTTGTGTCGATCCTCGGGGCTGGCCATGCCGCCGACGCGAAGGTGGCGTGCGGTGTGGATGGTGCGTGCGACGTTGCCCTCGAGCGATGCGCATGAGGTGCCGACGAGTTGATCGGCGAGGTGTTCGACGTCGGTCGCATAGTCAGCCATCTGTTCGATCTCGGTGAACGGCAACGTGCGTGCCAACCGGTCGACGAACGAGACGTCGCTGTCGAGGTGGTGCGCGAGCTGCTTGGCGTGAGAGCTGGTGAACCGCCTCGTGAGCTCGTCGTCGACGCCCGGTGGCACATCGAGCTCGAGGCCGTGATCGTGTCGGTCGAGTTCGTCGTCAAGCTGGATCTCGGCGAGTTCAGGATCGGTGAGCATCAGCACGTTCGAGTGGCGGCCGCGGGAGAGCGCCACGTAGGCACCTTCTCGGTACAGCCCGTCGGCACCCACCACGATCGCCTGGTCCCACGTGCCACCCTGGGCGCGGTGAATGGTCAGGGCGTACGCATGTGTCACGGACGCGGCGACGTAGTCGGCGGGGAGCACGACGTCGGCACGCTGTCCGTCGAAGCGAACGGTGAGTGCGCCTTGATCTATCGCGTTGATGGTGCCCGCTTGGCCGTTTGCAATTGCGACTGGCCGTCCGCGGCCGGTCGAAGCGCCATCGCTATCGCTGACGACGGTGTTGCGTCGGGCGACGATTCGTTCACCGACGGCGAGGTGGCCGTGCTCGGGAGGGCGGAGGTCGCCTGTGGCGCGGAGACGTGCAATGACGGCGGCGTTGAGTCGGTCGACGAGCTCGTTGGTTCCGGCGAGGAGCACCGGCTGGTGGTCATCGCCTAAG
>JAYSLK010000269.1:0-7219 GCA_043725585.1 Actinomycetota bacterium | reverse complement strand
CAGCGACGCGCCCGTGCTGCTGCGTTGTTGATGCTCGCGCTGCCCGGAAGCGCCTACGTCTATCAAGGCGAGGAGCTCGGGCTTCCGGAGGTCGAGGACATTCCTGACGACGCGCTCCAGGACCCCGCGTGGCTTCGCAGCGGTCACACGGATCGAGGCCGCGACGGATGCCGGGTGCCGATCCCGTGGACGTCATCGCCGCCCACGTTCGGGTTCGGTCCCGAGCCCGGAGCCTCACCCTGGTTGCCGCAGCCCGCCTGGTTCGCCGAGCACGCCGCTTCGGTTCAGGAAGGCGTCGATGGCTCGATGCTCGAGCTCTATCGGACTGCAGTGGGATTGCGTCGCTCGGAGGCGGCGCTCGGCGATGGCGAGATGGCCTGGCTCGACGTTGCCGACGGCGCACTCGCCTTCACCCGTGAGCCGGACTTCGCGTGCATCGTCAACGTGTCCGCAGCTGCAGTCTCGGTGCCCGACCGGTGGACCGTCGTGCTGACGAGCGCGCCCCTCGATGGAGCGTCGATCACGGCGGATACGGCCGTCTGGCTGCGCCGTTGACGAGCGGCCCACGTCGGGCGATCTCCTGGCTCGCGTTCGGTGATTAGAGTCCGGCCATGGCTGCAGTCGTACTTGACAAGGTGAACAAGATCTACGAGAACGGATACCACGCGATCCACGATCTGAGTCTTCAGATCGAAGACGGTGAGTTCCTGGTGCTGGTGGGCCCCTCGGGATGTGGGAAGTCGACGGCTCTGCGCATGATCGCAGGGCTGGAGAGCATCACCGACGGCGAGATGCGCATCGGCGAGAAGGTCGTGAACGACGTCGAGCCGAAAGATCGCGACATCGCGATGGTCTTCCAGAACTACGCGCTGTACCCACACATGACCGTGTACGACAACATCGGATTCGCGTTGAAGCTCGCGAAGGTGCCCAAGGACGAGATCGACGCGCGGGTGCGCAGGGCTGCGGAGACGTTGGAGCTGACGAGCTACCTCGATCGCAAGCCAGGCCAGTTGTCCGGTGGCCAACGCCAGCGCGTCGCGATGGGGCGCGCGATCGTGCGCCAACCCGCGGCGTTCTTGATGGACGAGCCGTTGTCGAACCTGGACGCCAAGCTGCGGGTGCAGATGCGCGCCGAGATCGCCGGCCTGCAGCGCGACCTCGGAGTGACGACGTTCTACGTGACCCACGATCAGGTCGAGGCGATGACCATGGGCGACCGCGTGGCCGTGATCAAGGACGGCTACCTGCAGCAGGTGGATTCGCCGCAGAACCTTTACGACCGGCCGGCCAACGTGTTCGTCGCCGCGTTCATCGGCTCGCCGTCGATGAACCTGTACGACGCGACGATCACCGTCTTGGATGATGGCGGCTCGATCGCGCTCGGCTCGCAGACGTTGACCTTGGCCCCGGAATCGTTGGCTGCTCGCCCGGCACTGCGTGGGTACAGCGGCAAGCAGGTCGTCGTGGGCGTGCGCCCCGAGGATTTCGAGGACGTCGCGATGGCCAATGGTGTCCACGACGGAGCCATCGTGCGGGGAACGATCCGGTTGCTCGAGGCGCTCGGCTCCGAGATCATGGTGCACTTCGACCTGGGTGCCGGACGGGTCGAGTCCGGCGATCCTGATGCGGTCGCGGCGTCTGCTGCCCCCGGCGCGGCGAACGCTGTCGGACGGTTCCACCCTCGATCACGAGTGCGCACCGGCGACACCACCGACGTCGCCGTGGCGATCGAGAACCTGCACTTCTTCGACCGCGACACCCGACTCGCCATCTGGGGGTGATCCGATCGGTTGGGGGGATTTGGTCCCTTTCGTCCCGTCGACGATCGTGCTACGGTTGCCCGTGGAACACGTGTCGTGAATTTCCAACGTGTTTCCATGAACCGGGTTCGGGCATCCGCCCGACACTTCTCCGAGGGGGAGAACCACATATGCATGCAACCAAGCGTGTCGTAGGTGCGCTCATGGTCGCTGGCTTGCTGTTCGCAGCATGCGGTGACGATGAGGAGTCCACGACCGAAGCAACCGAAGCGCCTGCTGGCACCGATGCACCCGCGGGCGGCGAGAGCCTGCTCAACGGTGAGATCCCGTGCACCCAGCAGTACGCGGGCAAGACGGTGACGATCATGTCGCCGGTCCGCAACGACGAGAACAGCCCGAACACCATCGCCGACTTCGTCGCTGGCTACGACCCGCTCGCCAAGTGCACGGGTCTCACCATCGAGTTCCAGGGCGGCGCCGAGTTCGAGACCGAGATCAACGTTCGTCTCGAGGGTGGCAACCCGCCCGACGTGATCGACTACCCGCAGCCCGGACTGATGCGGAGCCACATCGAAAAGGGCTACCTCGCCAAGCTGCCCGCTGATGTCGCGGCTCATGTGACCACTGACTTCGCTGCCGGCTGGGACGTCTACGCCTCGAGCGCCGACGGCACGGTGTACGGCCTGCCTGGCCGCTCCAGCGTCAAGTCGATGGTGTGGTACAGCCCGAAGGCGTTCGCCGACGGCGGCTATGAGGTCCCGACCACGCTCGAGGATCTGACCGCCGTGTCCGACAAGATCGTCACCGACGGTGGCACCCCGTGGTGCGTCGGCGCCGAGTCCGGTGTGGCCACCGGTTGGGTGCTCACCGACTGGATCGAAGACTTCATGCTGCGGATCAACGGCGGCGAGGTGTACGACCAGTGGGTCAACCATGAGATCCCGTTCAACGCCCCGAAGGTCGTTGCGGCCATCGATGCCGTGGGCGGGTTCGTCAAGAACCCCGACTACCTCGGTGGCGACACCCTGGTGAAGGCGATCGCCACCACAAAGTTCCAAGACGGTGGCCTGCCGATTCTCACCGGCGACTGCTACATGCACCGTCAGGCGAGCTTCTACGTGGGGAACTTCGGAGAAGACGCCAAGGTTGCTCCCGATGGCGACATCTGGTTCTTCTACCTGCCGAGCCCGGCCGACGGTCCGAAGTTCGTGCTGGGCGCCGGCGACATCTATGCCGCGGCCACCGACAAGCCCGAGAGCTTCGACGTGGTTCGCTACACCGGTTCGGCCGACTACCAGCTCGCGCTGGCCAACTCTCGCAATGAGTTGGGTCCGAACCTGAACCTCGATCTCGATGCGATCGAGGACCCGTTCCTCAAGGCTGTGGCCGAGTTGAACTCGAGTGCGGAAGTGTTCCGTTTCGACGGTTCCGACCTGATGCCCGGGGCCGTCGGCGCCGGCACCTTCTGGACGGAGATCACGGCGTGGGTCATCGGTGGCGACACCAAGACCCTCGTCGACAACGTCGAGAAGAGCTGGGCCGCTCTCTGATCGGCAATGTGATGTGAGCGTTCGGAGGGGTCGAGGTTCGACCTCGGCCCCTCCTGCGCTTGCAGTCTCTGGTGAAGTCAGGTACGTGTACACGGCAACGACTGCGTCGAGCTCTGGGGAGCTGTGGCGAACGTGGTGAGAACAGTGGAGGGGGACACATGGGGGACGTGATCAGCGCGGTGATCTTCGTGGTCATCGCGATCGGCTCGCTACTGGCGCTGCTCGGCGCTCTGTACTGGCTCGCGAGCAAGTTGCCCAAGAAGTGGCAGGAGGGCACAAGGTCGTGGATCTTCATCTTTCCGGCGATGGTCGCGATGATCGTCGGGCTGCTGATCCCTGCGATCCGTACCCTCTATCTGAGCCTGCTCGATGACAACGGCAAAGAGTTCGTCGGGCTGACCAACTTCAAAGACATCTTCACCACCCAAGGCACGCGCCTGACCGTGCTCAACAGCGTGACCTGGGTGCTTGCCGGCACGATCGTCACGGTCATGGTCGGACTCTTGGTCGCTCGATTCGCCGACGGGATGCGAGCCGAGAAGGCAGCCAAGTCGGCGATCTTCATCCCGGGTGCGATCTCACTGGTCGGCGCCGGAGTGATCTGGGGTTTCGTCTACTCCGGACCGCCGTTCAAGGTCGGCTTGCTCAACCGCCTCGCCGACACCGTCCCGGGCGTACCTGACAGCGTCGGTGGCAGCGGCGATCGGCTGTGGCTGCTCGAGCGCGGTATCGGCGGGATCAATCCGCCGGACTCGCTGCCCGGTTTCAACACCTTCCTCCTGATCATCATCTTCATCTGGGCGTCGGCCGGCTTCGCCACGGTGGTGTTCTCGGCGGCGATCAAAGGTGTGCCGGATTCGCTGATCGAGGCTGCCAAGGTGGACGGCGCCACCGATCGGCAGGCGTTCTACAAGGTCACCCTGCCCTACATCCGAGCCACGATCGTCACGGTCGCCACGACCACCACGATCGGCGGGTTGAAGGCATTCGACATCGTCAACGCGACGACAGGCGGACGGTTCGGCACCAGCACGATCGCGAACGAGTTCTACGTCACCAAGTTCGTGCAGGGCCGCAACGGTCTCGGCTCGGCGCTTGCGGTCATCATCTTCATCTTGGTGGTGCCTGTCGTGGTGATGAATCGACGGTCCCAACGGCGAGCAGAGGAGATGATGGGCGCATGAGCGCAGTCACATCGGTCACGTCCGCGCCGTCAGTGGTGACAGACGAGGTGAAGAAGCGCCGCTTCCGTGAGCCGGTCGGGCGATCGACCAGCGCAACGCTGAGCAGTCGCCCCGGCCGCATCCTGGTGTACGCGCTCATGTTCCTGTGGACGTTGCCGACGTTCGGCATCTTCGTGTCGTCGTTCCGGCCCGAGCTCGATGTCAAGACGTCCGGCTGGTGGAACTGGTTCACCGATCTGAGCATCACGCTCGACAACTATCGCAGCGTGCTGTCGTCGGCGCCGGGCGACGACAACCTCGGGAAGTTCTTCTTGAACTCGTTCCGGATCACGATTCCCTCCGTGCTTCTGTCGGTCGGCATCGCACTGCTCGCGTCGTACGCGTTCTCCTGGATGAGGTTCAAGGGTCGCGATTGGCTGTTCGTCGGCGTCGTTGCGCTGCTGATGGTGCCGTTGCAGATGTCGCTCATCCCGTTGCTCCAGCTCTTCAGCGGCGGCGCTCACATCGGATCGGTCACCATCTTCCCCGACCTCGACCTCACGGGGAACGTGATCGGTGTGTGGATCGCTCACGTTGCGTTCGGTCTGCCGTTCTGCATCTTCATCCTCAAGAACTTCGTGTCGGCGCTTCCGAAAGAGCTGATCGAGGCGGCTCGGGTCGATGGCGCCGGTCATGTGACGACCTTCGTGAAGTTGGTGCTCCCGCTGTCGGTACCCGCGATCGCATCGCTGGGAATCTTTCAGTTCATGTGGATCTGGAACGACTACCTGATCGCGCTGATCTTCGCTGGGCGTGAGAACGCACCGGTGGTGGCCAAGCTCGCCCAGGTCTCCGGCGAGCGCGGCAACGCGTGGCATCTGCTGACCGCCTCCGGGATGATCTCGATGATCTTGCCGATCGCTGTGTTCTTCGCCTTGCAGCGCTACTTCGTTCGCGGTCTGCTCGCAGGGGCAGTGAAGGGCTGAAGACGGCGGCGCATCAAGCGCCTTCCGCCGTCGGCAGCCCACTCCGCATTCCGCCGTGACCGCCTCGTTCGCGTCATGATCGTGGCGCGTGTGCGAACCGTTGCCGTGCCGCGTTGCGCCGGCGCCGATCGGACGAATCCCCCCTTCGTCCGGCACGTACCTCAGGAGTTCTCTCTGTGATCCCCCATCTCGAGCAACCGCCTCTCGCCGTCGCCGGCGCCGATCGTGTCGGTACGGTCTTGTCCGCACCTTCCGCATGAGCGCCGAGATTCCGCTGCCCGTCGGGCTCGGTGACGACGCCGCGTTGCGCTTTGCGGAGCGAATGCGCGTCTGGGCGCCGACGGCTCGGGCGCTGATCGAGCGTCTGTATCCGTCGCACGACGTGGATGCGCTCGAACGGCGGATCGCTGCCGTGCTCGCCCACGCGGCGGGCCGCCGCAAGCAGGAGCTGCGCGAGCTCGATGCGCGACGCGAGCTGCAGCCGCTGTGGTACCAGGACGCAGCTCAGGTCGGCTACGTCGCGTACGCCGATCGCTTCGGGACGTCGCTCGCCGGTGTTGCCGCACGGCTCGACCACCTCGACGACCTGCACGTGACGTACCTGCATCTGATGAACGTGCTCAAGGCCCGCGATGGCGCCAACGACGGGGGCTATGCGATCGTCGACTACACCGATGTGGAGTTGCACCTCGGCACGAGCGACGACCTGGCGAACCTTGCCGACGCCCTCCGCAGTCGCAGCATCAGCTTGTGCCTCGACGTGGTGCTCAATCACACCGCCGCCGAGCATCCCTGGGCCCTGGCCGCAAAGGCTGGCTCGGCCAGGCACCGCGACTACTACATGGTGTACGCAGATCGCACAGAACCCGATCGCTGGGAACGTTCGCTGCCCGAGGTGTTCCCCGAGATGGCGCCCGGCAACTTCACGTGGGACGACGACCTCCAGGGCTGGGTCTGGACGACGTTCAACACGTATCAGTGGGATCTCGACTACTCCAACCCCGACGTGTTCGTCGAGATGCTGGAGGCGATGCTCCAGCTGGCCAACATGGGCGTCGACGTGTTGAGGCTCGATGCGATCGCCTTCACGTGGAAGCGGATGGGCACCGATTGCCAGAACCAGCCGGAGGCGCATCTCATCGCTCAGGCGTTCCGGGCGTACATGTCGATCGCAGCGCCGGGAGTCGTGTTGAAGGCGGAGGCGATCGTGTCGCCTCGCGAACTGGTCCAGTACCTCGGTGCGCATCGCCAAGAACGCGACGAGTGCCACCTGGCGTACCACAACCAACTGATGGTGATGCTCTGGAGCAGCTTCGCGACGCAGGATGCCCGCCTGGCCACCGAGTCGCTGGCAGTGCTGCCGCCGACACCCCGCCGATCGGGCTGGGTGTCGTACCTGCGATGTCACGACGACATCGGCTGGGCCGTCGACGATGCGGTGGCCGCCGGCATCGGTCTGGATGGTCCGTCGCATCGCCGCTTCCTCGCCGACTTCTATCGTGGCGATACGCCGGGGTCGTTCGCTCTCGGGGCGGCGTTCTCGTCGAACGAGGCCATCGCCGACGAACGCACCTGCGGCACCGCTGCGTCGCTCGCCGGCATCGAGCGGGCTCAGCGCGACGGTGATCCGGTTGCGCTCGACCTGGCGATCCGTCGGCTGCTCCTCGGGTACAAGGTGATCTGTTCGTTCGGCGGGATTCCCTTGATCTACATGGGCGACGAGATCGCGATGTGCAACGACTGGTCGTTCCTCGACA
>JAYSLK010000268.1:0-9298 GCA_043725585.1 Actinomycetota bacterium | reverse complement strand
GATGCCGCGCACCGCGTAGGCGATGTCATCGACGTCGAGACCTGCAGTCGCCACCTGGTACAGCAATGGCTGGAACGTGTGGAAGTTGTGGGCGTCGATCAGCACCACGTCGACGGGCTCGTGTCGCAGGCCCTTCACCACGGCCAGACCGCCGAACCCGGCGCCGATCACGACCACCCGGTGACGGTGTTGCATGGTCAGGCTCCCCCACCGCCGCTGAGGAGCAGACGTTCGATCACGACCGCCACTCCGTCGTCCAGGTTGCTGAGCGTCACCTCGTTGGCCAGGTCCTTCGTCGCCGGGTGCGCGTTCGACATCGCTACCGCATGACCGGCCCACTGCAGCATCTCGTGGTCGTTGAACTCGTCGCCGAATGCCACGACATCTGCGGCGTCGACACCGAGCTGGCCGCACAGGAATGCGAGCCCGTTGGCCTTGTCGATGCCGGCCACGCCCACCTCGACGCAGTCGGCGCCCATGTGGGTGACCGAGACGTCGTGGCCGAGGATCGTGGGCAAGAGTGCCAGGAGCTCGTGCGCGCCGTAGTGATCGTGGAAAACCAGCAGCTTCACGGCCTCGACGGCTCCCGCCGCTGCCTCGAGGACGTCGAGGGTGGGGGGTGTGGGCGTGGGCGCCGGCATCCGTTCGGCGAAGCCGGCCTCGTGAGCGAAGCCCGTGTCGGTGGCCAAGGCGAAGCGGTACCGGGCATCGATGCTGCGCAACCGTTCCACCACGCCGGTCGCCAAGCCGATCTCGAACCGCATCGATCGCAGGACGCGCTGATCGGGCAGCGTGGCCACCACCGAACCGTTGGCCATCACGCCGTGTGTGACGGCGTGGCCGAGCTGTGCCATGAGCATGTCGACCATGAACGGCGGGCGCCCGGTCGCGAGCACCACGTACCAACCCGCGTCACGTGCTGTCTGTAGCGCGTTGGCGCTTCGGTCGGACACCTGTCCGTCGCGCCCGAGCAGGGTGCCGTCGAGGTCGGTGGCCAGCAACCGCATGGGCGTCAGTCTGGTCGCCTGCGGTCAGCTTCCGCGCATCAGATCCACGAGCTTTCGACGCCACTCGACGCCGCACTTGTCGGCTTGCACGCTGACCAGGGCTGTCTGATCGAGCGGCATCACCCCGGGCACTCGTTCGAGCATCACCTTGTCCTCGGCACCGATCGCCATGTCGAAGCGCAGCACCTCGTCGGAGGGCACGGTGAAGTCGTCGTTGCGCCACACGACGAAGGTGAAGTACGAGGTGACGTCGTCGATGGGGGTTGCCAGCAGCAACAGGATGTGTTCGAGGCCGGTGTGGTAGGCGATCGTGCTCCTCACGTCGAACGGGAGGTGAAAGCCCGTGCTCATCTTGCGTTCGACCACATCGCCCATCTGGCCGCTGACGGCGGTGCCGCCCGTGGTGTTGTTGGCCCTGACCTCGTACGTGTAGCCGTGCCACCCGTGATCGAGATCGCGCACGTCGAGCCGAGGGATGCGCGTGTCCTGGGCGATGCCAAAGGTGCCGAGATGCACCCACGGGAAGTGGGAGAAGTCGAGGAAGTTGTCGGTCATCCGCGCCGCGCACGTGCGCCACACCTCGACCGGGGTGTTGAGGCGACGGAACGCAGGGTCGCTGTCCTGGGTGATGACGGGCAGGTCGTCGGCAGGTGTGCCGAGGCACAGCCAGACGAGCCCGTACTGCTCGCGCAGGTCGAACGTGGACAGATGCGCGCGCGGCGGGGGTGGCACGTCCTCGCTCGCCGATGGCACTGCGACACAGACGCCATCGTCGCCGAACGTCCAGCCGTGATAGGGACAGACGAGACACCCGTTCTTCACGGTGCCCGTGCTGAGCGGTGCCTCGCGGTGTGGGCAGCGGTCGGGTGCGGCGATGACGCTCCCCGCCGCCGATCGATAGAGCACGACCTTCGTGCCGAGGAGCGTGACGGCCAACGGGTTCACGGTCACGTCGGCCACCCGGGCCACGGCGTACCACCTGTTGCGCAACGCGGGGTTCTGGCAGAACGTCGACGTGTGGGAGCCGGGCGAGATCTCAGAGGCGGGCATCTCAGGGGCGGGCACGGGCATGGTGTGGCAACCTTTCGGGGTGACGGTTCCGGCGACAGATGACGAAGGCGAGGGACGGGCGGCGGTGGCGGCTCGGGTGCAGTACATCGTGCGTGGTGCCGATGTCGTGACGATGAACGACGCGCGAATGGTGGTGTCGGATGGAGCGGTCGCCATCGCCGGCGATCGAATCGTGGCCGTCGCTGCGTTCGCCGCGCTGCGCCGTGACCATCCGATGGCCGAGGTGATCGGCGATGGCACCGGCATCGTGACGCCTGGCTACGTGAACGCACACCAGCACCTCACCGGTGACCGATTGATCCAGTCGTGCATCCCCGACGCGATCGATTCGCAGGAGGCCATCTTCGGTTGGGCGGTGCCGGTGCACGGTGCCCACACGGGTGACGACGACGAACTGTCGGCCATGCTCGGATCGATCGCCGCGGTCACCAACGGCATCACCTGTACCGTCGAGGCAGGCACGGTGGCCCATCCTGAACGCGTTGCTGCCGGGATCGGGGCGGTCGGCATGCGGGCCACACTCGGTCAGTGGGGCTGGGATGCCGAGGGGGTTCCGTTCGGTGCGCCGGTGGACGAGGTGCTCGCCCGTCAGTCGGCGCAGCTCGATGCGATGCCCGCCGGTGGTCTCGTGGAGGGCTGGGTGACGCTCGTCGGTCACGACCTGATGAGCGACGAACTGGCCGCCGGGGCAAGCCAGCTCGCCCGCCGCCGTGGGGTCGGTATCACCTTCCACATCTCGCCTCATTCCGGCGACGCAGTGAGCTATCTGACGCGAACCGGCAGACGCCCGTTGGATCACCTGGCCAGGTTGGGGGTGCTGGGCCATCATGTGCTGCTGGCTCACGCAGTGCATCTCGACCAGGGCGAGCTCGACCTCGCGATCGAGAACGACGTCGCGATCGCGTCGTGCCCGTGGGCGTACCTGCGGCTGGCGCAGGGCTTCGTGATGAACCAGCGCCACGGTGAGTTCATGGCTCGCGGTGGGCGACTGGCGGTGGGTTGTGATGCCGAGAACGCCGGCGACGCTGTCGATGTGCTCAGGGCCGCTGCGCTGCTCGTGGGTGTGATCCGCGACAGCGCCAGCGATCCGTTCGCCGTGACCGCAGATGACGCGCTCGCACTGGCAACCATTCGCGGTGCGCGGGCGATCGGAAAGGGGCACAGCATCGGTTCGATCGAGGTCGGCAAGCAGGCCGATCTCGTCGTGCACTCCACACGTGGCCCACAGTTCACGCCGCGCGGGACCGATCCGGTCCGCCAGATGGTGTGGGCATCCGATGGACGCTCCGTCGAGCACGTGGTGGTCGCCGGTCGGCACGTGGTGCGCGACGGTCGCTGCGTGACCGTCGATCTCGAATCGCTCCGCGAGGAAGCCCGCAGTCGGCGGGACCATCTCCTCCAAGCGCACGGGTGAAGAGTAGGCCACGTTTCACCTTGGTCAGACCATCAGTCCAATCCAGGCTGCCGTGCTAGCGTGCGAACGACACCGACCATCGGTGCCCTGACCGGGCGACAGGCGTCAGTGGGACCAGGGGCGGCCAGCATCCCGTGAATCCGGAGGGCACCACCAGTGAGTGACATGGACCAACCTCAGTCAGGCCTCCCCGAAGGGGTGTACACCGGTGTGCTGCACGAGGGTCCGCTCGTCGAGACGCACTCGCGGCGCCCGATGACCGTCCGGTGGACCCACATCGCTCTGCCGTCGACCGACATCGATGCGAGCATCCGGTGGTACGAGGAGTTCACTCCATTGCGTCTGCTTGATCGACGCGAAGACGCCGATGGCTACGGCGCCTGGCTCGGCCATCCCGACATGGTCGACAGGCCGTTCATACTCGTGCTGGTCAGCTTCTTCAAGGACCAGGACAAGGGCCAACAGCCGATCATGGCCCCGTTCGCCCACATCGGCATGGAGATGCCCACCAAGGCCGACGTCGACGCGATCGCCGCCAAGGGCAAGGCCGCCGGTTGCCTGTCGTGGCCGCCCACGCTGATGCCAGACCCGATCGGCTACATCTGTGCGCTCACCGACCCCGACGGCAACATGATCGAGTTCTCCTTCGATCAGGGCGTCTACGAGAAGGTGCAGGAGGTCTGGGGGTCGTGACCCCCAGCGAGGTCTGCGCGGCGTACCTCGCCGCGTTTGCCACAGGTGAGTCGGCGCGCGTGGTCGCACACGTCACCGACGACTTCGTGAACGAGCACACTGCCGCTCTCGGCACCGGGTGCGAGGGCAAGGACGAGTACTCGCGCCGCGTGCCGAACTTCCTCGCTTCGATGCCTCATCTCCGCTACGAGGTGGAAGACGTGATCTCCGACGGCGACCGCGTGGTGGCCGCGTACACGTTGCACACTCACCTCAACGATCGCGATGTCGCCGTTCGCGGCGTGATGCGGTTCGTGGTGCGCGACGGCTTGATCGCGAAGCGAATCGATTACTGGGACAGCCTGGTGTTCCAACGGCAAGCCGGGATGGTCTGAGGCGTCGTGGCCATCGGTGTGAGAACCCTCGGTCACAGCGGGCTGAGGGTGAGCGAACTGGCCCTGGGAGCGATGATGTTCGGCCGGTGGGGCAACACCTGTGTCGATGAGTGCCACCGGATGGTTCGTCGGGCGATCGACGCAGGTATCACGCTGATCGACACCGCCGACATGTACGACGACGGTGCCAGCGAGGAGATCCTCGGTGCCGCGCTCGTCGGCCGGCGCGACCAGGTGGTGCTCGCGACCAAGGTGGGCAACCCGATGGGCGGTGACGTCACTCGTTCCGGGCTGTCGCGACGGTGGATCGAGCAGGCGTGCGAGAGCAGTCTTCGCCGCCTGCAGGTCGACCACATCGACCTCTACCAGATGCACCGTCCCGACCCTGCAACGCCGATCGAGGAGTCGCTGGAGGCGTTCGACCGGCTGGTCGTGTCCGGCAAGGTCGGGGCGATCGGCACGTCGACGTTCAACGTCGCGCAGCTCGACGAGCTGCACGCCCTGGCAGGCGACCGGAGCTGGACGCGGCCCACGAGCGAGCAGCCGCCTTACTCGATCCTTGCCCGGGGCATCGAGACGGAGGTGCTGCCCACGCTGCGTCGGTGGGACGTGGGCGCGATCGTGTGGGCGCCGCTCAACGGTGGCTGGCTCACCGGCAAGTACCAGCAGCTGGACGGTTCGACGGCCGATCACACGTCGCGGGCACACCGCCAGCCCGACCACTTCGACCACAGAGAGGTCGCGGTCCGCGACCAGAAGCGGACGTTGGTGGACGCCGTGCTCGGCATCGCTGCCGAGGCGGGCATGTCGCTGCCACAGCTCGCGCTCGCCTTCGTGCTCGACGATCCCACGGTGACAGCAGCGATCATCGGCCCGCGCACCTACGAACAGCTCGATCAACTGGTCGGCCTCGGCCCACTCGTCCTGCCGGCCGGCGTTCGCGACCGTATCGACGCGGTCGTTGTGCCCGGCAGGAACGTGAATCCGGCCGACGCGGGCTGAACCGGCGACTCGGCCCGACCCTCACCAGGTGGGGAACTTGGCCTTGTCGGGCAGGCCGCTGCGGGCGGTGATCGTCTCACCCATCCGCTGGGCTTCCACCCACATCCGCTCCTCGTCGATGGTGGTGCAGTGGCCATCTTCGACGACGACCTTGCCATCGATCAACACGGTGTGCACTCCTCGTCCGTCGGCCGACCACACGAGTTGGTTCATCACGTTCAGCAGAGGGCGCCACTCCGGTCGGTCGGTGTCGTGCAGCACGAGGTCGGCCTTCATGCCGGGGGCGAGCGCGCCGATCTCGTCCTCCATCAGCATCGTGCGGGCCCCGCCGAGCGTGGCCATCTCGTAGGCCTTCTCGGCCGGGAACATCTGCGGATCCACACGGGCGTCCTTGAACAATCCGGCCACCAGATAGGTGGCGCGCATCAGGTCGGAGTAGTTGGAGGCGTTGTTCCCGTCGGTGCCGATCGACACGTTCACACCGCGCTGCACCATCTCGGGGAACTTGCCCACCTGCGTCACCCCGTAGGCCACCTTCAGGGCGGTGGTGGGGCAGTGCGCCACGCTGGCTCCCGATTGGGCGATGATCCCCAGCTCGACGTCGTCGATGCGAATGACATGGGTCATCGCCACATTGCGATCGAGCACGCCGATCTCGGCGAGGTGCACCATCGGCCGCTGTCCGAACTCGGCGATGAAACCATCGGGGTCGAGTTGCGCGGGAGACATGTGGAAGCTCATCCCCACACCATGCTCATCCGACAAGGCCTTCGCCGCCTTCCACAGCGGATCGCTGCAGGTGGTGTGGCCGACGAGGATGCTCCACGCGCCGATCCGGCCGTCGGCGTGCGACGCATGCGCGTCGAGCTGGTGTTCGAGATGAGCGATCGCTGCGTCGGTGGTCTGGCGGTAGACGCTCGGCTCGGGCGGGAGGTCCCACACCCATTGGCCCACACGACCGCGGATGCCCACCTCGACCAGCCCGTCCACCACCTCGTCGAGGAAGCGGATCGTGCCAGCTTCGAGGAACGTGGTGGTGCCCGATCGCATCATCTCCACCGCAGCGAGCTGACCGGACAGCCGTTCCTCGGCAGCATCGAAAACCGAGTAGAGGGGGCACAGCCACTCGAAGACGTTCTCCACGAAGGGCGTGTCGTCGGGAACGTACCCTCGGGTCAGCGGTTCGCCAGTGATGTGGATGTGCGTGTTGACCATGCCGGGGGTGAGCACGAACCGGTCGCCGCCGAGGATGCGGTCTGCGGTGAACCGCTGACGGATGTCGCTCGCCTTGCCCACGGCCACGATCGTCGACCCGAGCACGGCAACGGCGCCGTGGCGGATGATGTCGCGACCGGCGTTCATCGTCACGACCTGCCATGCCTCGACGATGACGTCGACGTGTGCTGGTACCTGTTCGCTCATGGGTTGTCTCCAGCTCGGGGTTTCGATGGGCGGTCTGCGACGTAGACGAAGTTGAAGCCGATCGGCTCGATCAGTCGGGTGTCCACGAAGCCGACGTCGCGCAGCCAACCGGTGACTTGAGCGTTCGTCAGGATCCCGCCGCGAGCTGTGTTGGCCAGCATGGTCATGCCCATCTGCACGCCGAACGGGTTGAACTTGCGGTCGTTGTCGGCGAAGTAGTCGGCGACGAGCACGGTGCCACCGGGCACCAGCGCTTCGTATGCCCTGGCCAGCAGCGACCGTGATCGTTGATCGCCCTCGGTTCGACAGACATGGCCGAGCACCACGACGTCGTACGCGTTCGCTTCGATCTCGATGGCGTGGAAGTCGCCCGCTCGCAACCGCACCCGATCGTTCAATCCGCGCTCGTCGAGGGTGTGGGCAGCCAGGTCGATCACCGCGGGTAGATCGTTCACGACGGCGGTGCTGTTCGCCGATTGTTCCAAGATCGCGATGGCCCACGGTGCGCGGCCGGCGCCGAGGTCGAGCACGCGCAGACCCGGTCGACGCTGCCAACCGAGTCGCAGCCCGAGTCGAGTGGCGGCACGCAACTGCGTCGGAAACGTGGCCTGAACGAGGGGGCCGTAGAAGGCTTCGGGGATGTCGTCGATCGGTTGCGTCACCACGCCGGTACGGATGGTGTCGGCCAGCCGCTCCCAGTTGGCGAGTGGTCCGGGTGCCACCCGCACGAGTGCCGCCATCGACGCCGGCCCGTTGGTGCACAGGTAGCGCTCAGCGGTCTCGGTGAGCTCGTAAACGTCGTGTACCTGGTCGAGGAAGCCGAACGACACCATCGCATCGCACAGGTGTTGCAGGTGCACCCCCGACACCGACATGTCGTCGGCGAGTGGACCGACCTCGGCTGGACCGAGTCGCTCGATCGCGTCGAACAGACCGATCTCGATCGCCGCAACGAGCATCCAGTACGAACCGACACCCTGGATCACCGACCACACCGGGCCGGACGGAGGCGGCTTGCGGTCGCGCCAGGGGCGTCCTGTGTGGGCCATCGTGTGGCCCTTCTTCAGTTCGGGATACGGCGAGTCGGTCGCCATCAGCGAAGGGAGCTCACGGCTCGAGGAGGATCTTGCCGAAGAAGTCGGAACGCTCCATCTTCAGCTGGGCAGCGGCACCGTCGGCCAGTGAGAAGACGCTGTCGACCGGCGCCTGGAAGGTGCCGCTCGCGTACACCGCCCACGCGTCACCGAACTCGTGGAAGCGGTACGGGTCGGAGCCGAGGATCTGGATGCCCATGTGGAACATGAATCCGAGCGAGGGGATGGTGGCCGTGTCGCCAGTGGTGTTGCCGCAGTTCACCAGCCGACCGCGCACGCCGAGGGCGAACATCGACGGGGCCCACAGCGCCGGGCCCACGTGGTCGAGGACCATCTCGACGCCGGCGCCGTCGGTGTGTTCACGCGCGAACCCAGCCACGTCGGCGGTGCGGTTGTTGCAGACTGCGTCGGCTCCGAGCGCGAGGGCCTTCTCGCACTTGTCGTCGCTGCCGGCGGTGGCGAGCACCCGTGCACCGGCATGCTTGGCCAGTTGGATCGCCGCCATCGACACGCCACTGCCCGCCGCGTGCACCATCATCGTCTCGCCGGCGGCGAGGCGGCCGACGGCGAACAGGGCGTGCCAGGCGGTGAGCCACGCAGTGGGGAAGCACGCCGCGTGATGCCACGACATCGAGTCGGGGATGCGGTGTACGTGCGTGGCCGGGGCGAGGCACCGTTCGGCATAGCCTCCGGCCACCGTGGCGCCGATCACTCCGAGGTCGCCGTAGAGGTCGCCCATGCCGGCGACCTGGGAGCCGGCATCGACCTCCGACAACGACGGATCGACCACCACACGGTCACCGATCGACACGCCCGTCACCTCCGATCCGACCTCGATGACGGTGCCGACCACGTCCATGCCGGCGATGTGCGGCAGCGTGAAGCCGGGCATCGCGAACCAACCGTTGCGCTGCACCACGTCGAGGTGGTTGAGGCTCGTGGTCGCCACCTGCACGATCACGTCGTGTGTCCCCGGCGTGGGGTCGTCGACATCGACGTACTCCAACACGTCGGGTCCCCCGGGGTGGCGGTACAGCAAGGCTTTCACGTGGGCTCCTGTGATCCTTGTGGTGTCAGGTGAGGCCGCGGGCGAACGGCTGAGCGAGTGCCCTTGGCTGTCGAGTCCGCGTCGCGAAGACCGCGGTCACGATGAGCGCGACGAGGTAGGGCAAGCTGGCCGAGAGTTGGGCGTTGATCCGGTGGCCGAGCGACGGCAGCGTC
>JAYSLK010000267.1:0-4735 GCA_043725585.1 Actinomycetota bacterium | reverse complement strand
GTCGTCGCTCGCCCAGGGAGGCAACGACTGCACCACCTACACGCGGGCCGATCGTCCCGGCCTGCCCGAAGTGGTGCAGATCGAGCCCGGTCACCGGGTGGTACACGTGCGTGCCGGGCCGTACGACCTGCGTAAGGAGGACCTCCCGAGCGTGCTCGACGAGTTCACCGACGGGGTGCGCCGTCACCTCGACGGCGAGTTCCCCGCCGACGTGCTCCACGCGAACTACTGGCTGAGCGGCCTCGTGGCCCACCGCCTCAAGCACGAGCGGGGCCTTCCGTTCGCGACGACCTTCCACACCCTCGCACGAGTGAAAGCCGAAGGTGGCGACCTCGAACCCGAGTGGCGGGAGCGGGCAGAGGCCGAGATCATCGGCTGCGCCGACGTGATCTGCGTGAACTGCGACGAAGAAGAGCGCCAGTTCCGACGGCTGTACGGGAACCCGCCCGGCCGCATCGAGGTGATTGCTCCCGCTGTGGAGCATGCGTTCTTCGCCCCGGGCGAGCGGGCCGGCGCGCGGCACGCGCTCGAGCTGCCCGGTGACGTCCCGGTGGTCCTGTTCGTCGGCCGGATCCAGCCACTGAAGGGTCCCGACGTCGCGGTCCGCGCACTCGCCGCGATGTACCGGCGTGATGCGCTGCTGCTGATCGTCGGCGGGGCCAGCGGCCAGGCCGGCGACCTCGAGGTGCAGCGGCTGCATGACCTGATCGACGAGCTCGGTGTGAGCGACCGGGTGCGTTTCGTTCCCCCGCAACCACATCACATCCTCTCCACGTACTACCGGGCCGCCGACGCCGTGGTGGTGCCCAGCCGCAGCGAGAGCTTCGGTCTGGTGGCGCTCGAGGCATCCGCCTGTGGTGTTCCCGTGGTCGCCAGCGCGGTCGGAGGCCTGCTGACGCTCGTCGACCACGGCGAATCAGGCTTCCTCGTGCCCGATCGCGACCCCCTGCTGTTCGCTCGGTACCTCGATGCGGTGCTCTCCGATCCGACGTTGGCCGAGCGTCTCGGCCGCCGCGGGTTCGAACGCTCGCTGGGCTACACCTGGGGCCTCGCCGCGGCCAGGTTGCGCCGGGTGTACGCCGATCTCACCGTGCGCGAGCTGGTGGAGTGCCGGTGACCGACGTGTTCAGCGAGGATCGACTCGCCGTGCTGGAACGACAGATCGATGATTGGTTCGCCGGCCTTCGCGCCGAGAATCCGGCGATCGAGGCGGTCGACCGCGGCGATGGAGATGCTGTGCGCTGGTACGTGCGAATGCGCGGCGATGCCAAGGAGCACATCACGCTGTGGTTCACCCTCGGGCAGCGCACCTTGCGCTACGAGACCTACGTCATGCCCGCGCCGCTCGAGAACCCTGCGGAGGTGTTCGAGCAGGCGTTGCGCCGCAACGAACGACTGGTCGGTGCTCACTTCGCGATCGGGGTCGAAGATGCCTTGTTCCTGCGTGGTGAGCTGCCCCTCACCTCGTTGAACGAGGCCGAGCTCGACCGTGTGGTCGGCTCCTTATACGCGTACGTCGAGCAGGCGTTCCCGATCCTGATCCGACTCGGCTACGCGAGCCACTTCGCCGGCGAACCCGATCCGGCCTGACCGGTCGTCGCCGGCTCTGGGATTTCCGAGCGGTCACGTTCGCTGCACCTCTTTGGTGACGAGCAGGTGAGCGGCATGATCGGGGAACGCCGTGTCGCTCACCTGCTCGTCACTCCCCGCCCTGGCCGGTGCTCGTAGGCTCAGGGCCATGACAGCTCAGTTGGTCCTCGTCGGCGGCGGCAACATGGGAGCCGCACTGCTCGGCGGCATGATCGCGGCCGGCTGGGCAGCACCTGACCAGCTTGCCGTTGTGGAGGTGCTCCCTGATCGGCGCGCCGCGCTGGCCGCGCAGTTCCCAGGCGTCCAGGTGTCCGACTCAGCCGGGGCCGTGCCGGCCGCGGGTGCCGTGATCGCAGTGAAGCCCAACGATGTCGCGGCGGCGGTCGCCGCAGCTGTCGCGGCGGGAGCGCGGAGAGTGCTGAGTGTGGCAGCCGGGGTTTCGATCGCTGCGCTCGAAGCGGCGGCTGCTGGGGCAACCGACGATCGGGTCGCCGTGGTGCGTGCCATGCCGAACACCCCGGCCCTCGTGGGCGAGGGCGCGGCCGCGATCGCCGGCGGCACCGTCGCCGACGAACACGACCTCGCCTGGGCCGAGGGCATCCTCGGCGCGGTCGGGACGGTCGTGCGCGTCCCCGAGTACCAGCTCGATGCGGTCACCGGGCTGGCGGGATCCGGCCCGGCCTATCTCTTCCTCGTGGCCGAGTCGCTCGTCGACGCAGGGGTGCTGGCGGGTCTGGCCCGGCCGGTCGCCCAGGCGCTCGTCACCCAACTGTTCGTCGGCTCGTCGGCACTGCTGGCCGAACGGGGCGATCCGGCGGCGCTGCGAGCCATGGTCACGTCGCCCGGCGGCACGACGGCCGCAGGGCTGCGTCAACTCGAGAGCCACGGCGTGCGCTCCGCGTTCCTCGATGCCGTGATGGCTGCCACGCAACGAAGTCGAGAACTGGGCTGACGCAGCGGGGCACGTGCCGCGGCTGCACGACCGCTCGCCGGCTGTCGCGAATCACACCGCTGTCATCTCCGAAGGAAACTTCGAGAATTTCCCATGTGACTCTTTTCTCATCGAGGCGGCGCGCCTACAGTTCCTTCCGGTCGATATGACCACCGGCTGATTCTTCAACCGGAGGCGCGCTCCGCAAGGGGCAGCGCAGGACGGGCTGGTGCCATCGGGGGGTTGGCACCGGCCCGTTCGATTTTTCTCGCCTGTGTTCGGGTGGCCGGTAGCGTGCGCCCGGTGGGCCGCCGCTACGAGACCGTCTCGTTCCTTTCTGACTTCGGTACCCGAGACGAGTGCGTGGGCGTGGTGAAGGCCGTGCTGCGCGACCTTGCACCGCACGCCCGGGTGATCGACCTCACCCATGAGATCCCACCGTTCGATGTCCGTGCCGGCAGCCTGGCACTCGCCCGAGCGGTTCCGTACGTGCCGGCGGGGGTGATCCTCGGTGTGGTCGACCCAGGCGTCGGCACCGACAGGCGCGCCGTGGTGATCGAGGTCGCCGGCGGCGACGGGGTGTTCGTCGGACCAGACAACGGGCTGCTGGCGCCGGCGGTGGCCATGGCCGGCGGAGCCGAGCGCTGTGTGGTGCTGACCAACACCCAGTACCACCTCGAGGCCCCCGGGGCCACGTTCGCGGGCCGGGATGTCTTCGCCTCGGTCGCCGCCCACCTCTGCAACGGTGTCGATCTGTCCGAACTGGGCGAACCGATCGAAGCGGAACTGCTGTTGCCCGGCATCGTGCCGCTGCCGCGCGACGAGGGCGACACCATCCTCTGCGAGGTGCTGTGGGTCGATCGTTTCGGCAACTGCCAACTGAACGTCGGCCCTGACGAGATCGCCCCACTCGGTGAACGCCTGCGTGTCGTGGTCGGCCTGCCGGCGGGCGCGATCGGCGATCCGGTCGTGCGAATCGCGGCTCGCGTGGGCACCTACGCCGAGGTCGGCGTGGGCGCGGTGGGACTCGTCGTCGATGCGAGCGGCATGGTGTCGATCGTGCTCGACCGACGGTCGGCCGCCGACGAGCTGTCGGTGGCCGCCGGCGATCAGGTCACCCTCGCGCCGCTCGGCGACGACCAAGCTCGGGGCGTCACCAGCCCGGTCACCCTGCGCCGCGCCTGAGTCACCGGTAACGTGGCCCCCGATGCGCCCCGCCACCACGCTCACCCTCGGACTGCTGCTGCTCGTCATCATGACGGCCGGCATCATCTCCCTGCTCCGGCTCTGACCCCATCCGGGCCCGTGAGCCACGCCCGCAGCATCTGCGGGTATCGCTCTCGGACCGGACGCCTCGGGGCGCTGAGCCACTACGCTTCCGCGGTGCGCTGGACGCCCGACCGGGGGCGGAGGGGATCCCGCGCCAGAGGGGGTTGAGATGAACCTGGCACACCTGATCGACGAGCACGACGCGTCGCGCGTTGCGCTCATCAGCCGCAGCCGTCCCACCACCTACGGCGCCCTGCGCGACCAGGTCGCCCACGTCCGCGGTGGCCTTGCAGCGCTCGGCGTGGAACGGGGCGACCGGGTGGTGCTGCTGTGTGGCAACGGCCGCTACTTCGTGCTCGCGTATCTGGCCACCCTCGGCCTCGGCGCCGTCGCCGTGCCGCTCAATCCCGCCAGCCCCGCGCCCGAGATCGAGCGTGAGATCGCCAAGGTCGGTGCGAAGGTCGTCATCGTCGAGCCGGCAGCGGCGCATGCGTGGAGTGGAGTCGATCGAGCGATCGTGTCGTCGGTCGCGACTGTCGTGTCGACCGAGGGCGGCGCGGTCGACGGTTCGGTCGATCTGGCCTCGCTGCTGACCGGGCCCACGGCCGACATCGTCGAAGTCGCGCCGGACACGTTGGCCGTGCTCATGTTCACCAGCGGCACCGCCGGTTCGCCGCGCGCCGCGATGCTCAGCCACGGCAACCTGCTCGCGAACCTGCAACAGGGTGGTTCGGCCAACGTCCAGATCGACGCACACGACGTGGTGTACGGCGTGCTGCCGCTCTTCCACATCTTCGGTCTCAACGTCGTGCTCGGACTCAGCCTGATGCGCGGCGCAACGGTCGTGCTCGTGCAGCGGTTCGACCCGTCGACAGCGCTCGACACCATCCGCGAGCGCGGGGTCACGGTCGTACCGGGTGCTCCGCCGCTGTGGCTTGCGTTCAG
>JAYSLK010000266.1:0-1943 GCA_043725585.1 Actinomycetota bacterium | reverse complement strand
TCCACATCGTTCATGTCCGCGACCTTCCAGACGCGGGCTTCATGGCCGCGTTCCCGGTACGAACGTACTATCAATCAGCGCCCGCCCTGACCGTGGGATTCTTGAACGTTCGTACCATCAATCGCGTATCGGTCCGGTGCGGACCTTGACCCTGGGTTCACTCATGGGTATGGTTCGCCGGCGCGGCGGAAGTACCGCTGGCTGCTCACTTCGGGGGAAGTATGGATCACTCATCACTGGATCGGGCTCGGCAGAGCGTCGGAAAACTCGAGAACGAGCTGATCGACGGATACGTCGTCGGCGCCGTGTCGCGTCGAGCGTTCTTGGTGCGGGGCTCTGTGCTCGGGCTCAGCGTCGCCACCATGGGCGGCATCCTGGCTGCCTGCGGCAGTGACGACGAAGGAGGCACCTCGTCGGAGGGAACCGCGGCGCCCGAGGGCACCGCCGGCGGCACCGATGCGACGATCGCTCCGGCTCCCGGTGCGATCAAGCAGGGCGGAACGATCCGCATCGCCAGCCAGAAGCCCGGCAGCCCGCTCGACCCGGTCGCGATGGACAACCTCGGCAGCTACACACCGGTCGTCACCGCGTTCGAGTACCTCTGCGGCAAAGGCGAAGGCGCCGCGCTCGCTCCGATGCTCGCCGAATCATGGACACCGAACGACGATGGCAGCGTGTGGACGTTCAAGCTGCGCTCCGGCGTCACCTGGCATGACAGCAAGCCGTTCACATCGGCCGACGTCGTCGCGACGCTCGATCGGCTCGCGCCCGGCAACCTGCAGGCCTACATCGTCGAAGGTGCTGCCAAGGCCGTCGACGAACTCACCGTCGACGTCACGCTGAACGCTCCCGACGGCCAGTTCCCGTACCAGGTGTCGTTGTACAACCCGCAGTCGGTCATCACGCCTGTCGACTACGTGGCCGGATCCACCCTCGATGCCAAGCCGAACGGCACCGGTGCCTTCAAGTTCGACACGTTCGATGTCGCGACCGGCTGCACGTTCGTCCGCAACGATGCATGGTGGGGCGGCACGCCGTTCCTCGACAAGGTGGAGTTCATCTTCTCCGACGACCTCGACACCCAGATCACCGGCGTGCTGGGCGGACAGGCCGACGCGATCGTGCAGTTCTCCGTCGTCGGTGGCGACGCCCTGCTGAACAGCGACGAAGTGACCGTCGAGTCCATCCGTGGCGCAGCGCACCGCCAGATCTGGATGAACGTCCGCGAGGGCACCTTCACCGATCCGAAGGTCCGCGAAGCCGTGGCACTCGGCATCAACCGCCAGGAGCTCATCGACGTCGTGCTGAAGGGCCGCGGCGACCTGGGCAACGACCACCCCGTCGCACCCGTGTACGAGTTCTTCGATGCGTCGTTGCCCCAGCGCGAACGCGATGTCGAAAAGGCCAAGGCACTGCTCGAAGAGGCCGGCAAGGCCGGTCTGGCGATCACGTTGCACGTGCCCAAGCTGCAGGAGATCCCGCAGTTGGCCGAGCTGATCCAGACCCAGCTCAAAGACATCGGGATGGACGTCACCCTCAACGTCGAGAGCACCGACACGTTCTACGACCGCTGGTGCAAGGTCTACGACGGCACCAACGAGCCTGCCGGCTGCGATGGTGGCGAGGAGTTCGGCATCGTCGACTACGGCAACCGTGGCACGCCCGACGTGTACCTGGTGAAGGCATATGCGACCGGTGAGTGGAACTCGTCGCACTACAACTCGGCCGAGTTCAACGACGCCGTCGCCGCCTACCAGGCCTCGCTCGACCTTCCGGCCCGCAAGGAAGCGATCAAGAAGGTCCAGGCGATCGCCAACACCGACATCCCGTACGTGATCCCGTACTTCTACAACTCGCTCACCGCGTACAAGAAGAACGTCACCGGCATCGTCGCCTCCGGCCTCGGCCACTACTACCTCGGAACCGCCGGCTTCACCGAGTAG
>JAYSLK010000265.1:0-6548 GCA_043725585.1 Actinomycetota bacterium | reverse complement strand
CCGAAGATCGCCACCTTCGGCGCGTCGTGGTACGGGCCGAACATCTCGAACGCCTCGCCCATCTCGAGCAAGGCCGCGCTGGTGATCTTCAGGTCGACGAGATCCGGCTGGATGCGGAACATCTCGGTGAGCGCCTCGACCATCTGCGTGGCGGTGCGGCGGTGGCGTGGGGTGGGCAGCGCCTCGAGTGCGGCGGCCAGCGCCGAGTACCGGTCGGCCGAGTCGTCGGTCATCCGGCGCGGAGCTCGTCGGCCTTTGCACCGAGCGCGTCGAGCAGTTCGTCGAAGCTCTTCTGGAAGCTCGACACGCCCTCGCGCTCGAGCTTGGCGGCCACCTCGTCGAGATCGACGCCCACCGCAGCGAGGCCGGTCCATGCATCCTCTGCCTGGTCGACATCGGCGTCGACGCGTCGCGCCAGGTTGCCGTGGTCGGCGAAGGCCTCGAGGGTCGCATCGGGCAGCGTGTTCACCGTGTGCGGACCGATCAGCTCATCCACGTACAAGGTGTCGGGGTAGGCCGGGTTCTTCACCGAGGTGCTGGCCCACAGCGGGCGCTGCACGACGGCACCCTTGGCAGCGAGGGCCTCCCATCGGGCACCGCTGAAGGTTCCCTGGAACAGCCGGTAGGCCAGCTTGCCCTGAGCGACGGCGCCCTTGCCCCGCAACGCCAGAGCATCGGGCGACCCGATCGCGTCGAGCCGATGGTCGATCTCGCTGTCGACCCGACTGATGAAGAAGCTGGCCACGCTCGCGACCTTGCCCAAGTCGGCTCCGAGGGTGGCCGCGTACTGCTCGAGCCCGGCGATGTAGGCCTCCATGACCGCTTCGTACCGCTCGAGGCTGAAGATCAACGTGACGTTGATGCTTCGACCCTCGGAGATCATCTGCCGGATCGCGGGCAGCCCCTCTTCGGTCGCAGGGATCTTCACCATCAGGTTCGGGCGATCGATCGACTCGTGCAGGATGCGCGCGGCCGTCTCCGTTCCGGCGGCGTCGTGGGCCAGGCCGGGGTCGACCTCCACGCTGACGTACCCGTCGCCCCCGTAGCTCTGGTGGTAGACCGGGGCGAACACGTCGAGCGCACTGTTGATGTCACGCAGCACCATCGACCAGTAGTCCTCGATCACTGGCCTGCCGTCTGCTGCGAGCACGCGGAACTGCTCGTCGTAGTCGGCAGACCCCTGGATCGCCTTCTGGAAGATGGTCGGGTTGCTCGTCAGACCGCGAACACCCGAGGCCGCAAGGCGCGACAACTGACCGGAGGTGATGTACCCGCGTTTCAGGTTGTCGAGCCACGGGCTCTGGCCGAACTCGTCGTACAGGCGGTGCAATCGATCCATGGGGAGATCCTTTCAGAGGGTGTCAGTGGGCGGGTGCGACCATGGCCCGGGCCGTGGTCACGACGTTGTCGAGGTTGATGCCGAGTCGGTCGAGGGCGACGGCGCCAGGAGCGCTGGCGCCGAACCGGTCGATCCCGATGGAGCGATCGGCCCACCGAGACCACCCGAACGTGGTGGCAGCCTCCACCGAGAGCACGGGTACCCCGCCGGGCAGGATCGCCGTGCGCACGTCGTCACCTTGGCGTTCGAACCGGTCCCAGCTGGGCATGCTCACCACGCGGACCCGGACCTCACCGTCGAGCGCCTCGGAAGCGGCGACCGCGAGGGCGACTTCGCTGCCGGTCGCGACGATCACGAGTTGCGGGCCGTCCGTTCCGCCGGTGTCGCGAACGATGCCGGCGCCGGCGTGCACGGCGCTGCCGTCGGTGCGGACCGGGATGTTCTGGCGAGACAGCACCAGGGCGGTCGGGCCATCGTGTTCCACAGCGGCGACCCAGGCCGCCATCGTCTCGTTCGCGTCGGCGGGTCGGATGACCTGCAGGTCGGGGATGGCGCGGAGCGTGGCGATGTGTTCGACCGGCTGGTGAGTCGGGCCATCCTCGCCGACGCCGACCGAGTCGTGCGTGAACACGAACACCACCTTGGCTCGGCTGAGCGCTGCAAGGCGGACAGCGGGTCGCATGTAGTCGAGGAACACGAAGAACGTGCCGCCGGCGGGCAGCACGCCACCGTGCAATGCCATGCCGACCATGGCCGAGCCCATGCCGTGCTCACGGATGCCGTAGTAGACCTGGCGTCCGTCCGGGTGTGCGGTCGACTGGGGGAGCTGACCGGCGAGCTTGGTGCCGGTGTTGCCGGTGAGGTCGGCGGCGCCGGACATCAAGGCGGGCACGGTGTCGAGCGAGGCGTTGAAGGCCTTCTCGATCGAGACCCGGGTGGCGATCGACTCGCCGTCGGCGTAGGAGGGGAGAGCGTCCTTCCATCCGGCGATGCCGGTCGCGTGCCAGGTGGCATCCCACACGGCGGCGTCGATCGCGGCTGCGCGATGACGCTCGCGCCAGGCGCTCGTTTCGGCGGCGCCGCGGTCGGCGCAATGCGACCGGTACGCGGCGACGAGATCGTCGGGGGCCCAGAACGGCTCGTCGGGGATGCCCATCACGGCCTTGGTGTTCGTGACGTGCTCGGCCGTGAACGGGTTGCCGTGGGCGTGAGGGTTGTCGGTCAGATCGGGGCTCGGATGGCCGATGTGGCTGCGCAGGATCAGCAGGCTCGGCCGGTCGGTCTCGGCCATGCCTCGGCGGATGCCTGCTTCGAGCGCGTCGAGGTCGTCGGCAACCGCGCCGAGGTGCTCGACGTGCCAGCCATAGGCCTCGAAGCGCTTGCCGACGTCGTCGCTGTAGGCGAGGTCGGTGTCGCCGTCGATCGTGACGTGGTTGTCGTCGTAGACGCACACGAGGCCACCGAGGCCGAGGTGACCGGCGAGCGATGCCGCCTCGAGGCTGACGCCCTCCATGAAGCAACCATCGCCGGCGATGACGAAGGTGTGGTGATGCACGGACTCCGAACCGAAGTGGGCGCGCAGGCGTCGCTCGGCGATCGCCATGCCGACCGAGTTGGCGAATCCCTGGCCGAGTGGCCCGGTGGTCACCTCGATGCCGGCCGTGTGATGCACCTCGGGATGACCCGGCGTCGCCGAGCCCCACTGCCGGAACTGCTTGATGTCGTCGAGCTCGAGACCGTATCCGGTCAGGTAGAGCATCGAGTACTGCAGGATCGACGCGTGCCCGTTCGACAGGATGAACCGGTCGCGGTCGACCCAGTGCGGCTCGGCGGGGGAGTGGCGCATGATCCGGCTGTACAGCACGTGTGCCAACGGGGCCAACGCCATCGCCGTTCCCTGGTGGCCGCTCTTCGCGTAGAGCGGGGCATCCATGGCGATGCCACGGATGAGCGAGATGGCCTGGTGTTCTTGTTCGGGAGTCAGCGACACGTGACCCGACACTAGTGCAGCCATGCGCTACGCACCGTCTGGGTGGGGCCGGGCTCCGCTGGCCGCGCCCCCATTCGGCTCAGGGCGTGATGACGACTTTGCCGACAGCGGTGCGGTCCATCAGCGAACGGAGCGCATCGCCGGCCTGCTCGAGCGGATAGCGATTCGACACGTGGGGCCGGAGCTCACCGGATGCGACCAGTCGGATCAGCTCATCGCTGATCTCGGCATTCAGTTCCGGTTGGCGTGCGGTCATCGCGCCGTAGAAGACGCCGATGATCTGGCAGCCCTTGAGCAGCGTCAGGTTGAGCGGGATCGACGGGATGCCGCCGGTGAACCCGATCACGAGGAACCTGCCTTCCCAACCAATCGCCCGCAACGCCTGCTCGGCCTTGTCGCCGCCGACCGCGTCGTAGACGACGTCGACGCCTTGACCGTTCGTCAGCTCTTTGGCGCGTTCTTTGAGGTTCTCGGTGGCGTAGTTGATGGTCTCGTCGGCGCCTCGCGTGCGGCACAGGTCGAGCTTCTCCTCGGTCGATGCTGCGGCGATCACCCGGGCGCCCATGAGCTTGCCGATTTCCACCGCCGACAAGCCGAGTGCGCCGCCGGCACCGAGCACGAGCATCGTCTCGCCCGGCTGGATGCTCGCCCGGTGCCTGAGGGCGTAGAGCGTCGTGCCGTATGCGTAGTTCAGCCCGGCGGCCACAGCGAAGTCGACCGAGTCCGGGAGCCGGCGAGCGGTGGCGGCGGGAATTGGGAGCAGTTCGGCGTAGCCACCGGTGGTGCCGAGCCCACCGACGACACGGTCGCCAACCGACCAGCCAGAAACCCCGTCGCCGATGGCCGCGACGACACCGGCGGCCTCGCCGCCGGGGATGTACGGCGGCGTCGGATGGAACTGATACTTGTCCTCGAGCATGAGGGTGTCGGGGAACGTCACCGCCGACGCCTTCACCTCGATCAGCAGTTGGCCGGCTCCGGCCGTCGGGTCGTCCATCTCCTCGACGACCAGGGCCTCGGGCGGCCCGAACGCCTTGCACACCACAGCTTTCATGGGTGCCGACAGTAGACGGAGGAACTCCGCTCCGGGCGTCTCTGCTTCGTCAACCCTGGGGGCTCGTGGAACGCGTGCCCGGAGTCGCCTGCGAGACGCGTCGCCGGGTCCTACAAACGCGACGTGACGGTCAGGATTCGACCGGGGGGAGGAGCGTGAACGGAACGAGGTGCCAGGGGCCATGGCCGACCCGGCAGTGGGCGAAGATCTGGCGATACTCGGTGAACTCGAGGTCGCCCTTCACCAGGCGATAGGTGAACTTGCCGGGGTCGACGGTGAACGGGCTGACGTTGCGGGCGATCTGGTCGTCGTCTTCGCTCATCCCGTTGCGGAACACGACCTCGAACACACCTGAACCGCTCTCGCCAGGAGGGCAGAAGATGAGCGCGACAAGGTGTGGCGACAGCGTGACGGGCGCGGGCGACGGGGCGGCCATCGAGAACATCGCGCCCGTGAGGTCGATGCGTGTGGACGGCCCCGGCGCCTGGCGCATCTCGAAGTTGTCGACGAACAACGCGGAGACGATGTGCATAGCGCCCGAGGGTACCGTCGCTCCATGGGTTACACCTCGGCTCCGGATGGGTGGTGGCAGTCGTTCGTCGGCGCGCTTCCCGCTCGCACCGCCAAGCTTGCCGTCACGCGCGCCGACGGCAGCCCGCACGTTGCCCCGGTGTGGGTCGATGTCGATGGCGACGACATCGTGTTCATGACCTCGGCGGACACGATCAAGGGCAAGTCGATCCTGCGCGACGGACGCGTGGCACTGTGTTTCGACGACGACCGCCCGCCGTTCTCGTTCGTCACGATCACCGGTGTCGCCACAACCTCCACAGATCCAGGCGAGCTGCTGGCGTGGGGCACCCGCATCGGTGGTCGGTACATGGGAGTCGATCAGGCCGATGCGTACGGTCGGCGCAACGCGGTGCCGCCCGAGATGGTGGTTCGGGTGACCCCGGCAAGGGTGGTCGCGAAGGTCGATGTCACCGATTGAGGTCGACCTCCTGGTGTCGGGTCGGTGACACTCCTCGTGACGGCGATGTGGTTCGATGTGGTGCGATCGCTGCGGCGGTCAAGCCGAAGAGATGACCCCTGGGGAGGGATGCATGGATCGTCAGTTGGCAGAGGTGCTCAGGCGACTGTTGCCGGATGCCGAGCACGTGACGGTGGAGGGGTTCGAGGCGATTCCAGGTGGCTTCTCGCGAGAGACCTTCCGCTTCGATGCGCACGTCACGAGAGCAGGTGCCACGGCGACGATGCCGATGATCCTGCGCAAGGATCCGCCGGCGGTGGAGGCGATCCTGTACACCAGCCGCCAGACCGAGCATGAACTGCTCGGCGCGTTGGCCGCTCACACCGGTGTGCCCGTGAGCGTGAGCTACGGATGTGAGTTGGATGCGTCCGTGTTCGGCGAGCCGGCCATGGTGATCCAGCGTGTGCACGGCAACGGCCACACGAGCGACCTGTTCCACGACGGCCCCGACGTCGATCAGGTCGACGCGGTGATCGCTCACCTCTGCGAACTGATGGCCGAGCTGCACACCGCCGACATCGCCGAGCTCGACGTCGGCGGCAAGCTGAGCGATCCTCGTGGCGTCGGGATCGACACGTCATCGTGGGACGCGTACATGGACTCGACCCTCGAGTACTACATCTCGTCGTATCCCGACATCGCCTACGACCCGATCGCGATGGTCATCCTCGACGGGTCGCTGTCATTGCGACGGAACAAGCCGCGACCGCTGCCGCTCGCCGTGGTGCACGGCGATTTCAACCCGGCGAACTTCCTGTACGCCGACGGCAAGGTGACGGCGATCATCGACTGGGAGAACACGCGCATCGGCGACCCCCGCGAGGACCTCGGCTGGATGGTGGCGATGGACAACATGAGCAACACCTCGGTGATGTCGCACCCTCGGGACAAAGGCGGCTTCCTCGCGTACTACAACGAGCTCACCGGCTTCGACGTCACCGAGGAAGAGCTCGGCTACTTCATGATCTTCGGCACGATGAACATCGCCGTGCCCATCACCGCCGCAGTCAAGCGGCGGGTCAACAAGGAGCACTCGCTGTTCTTGCACCTGTACCTGGTGCAGCCGAGCGCGCCGACGCTCGTCGCCTTCGCCCAGCTGCTCGGGTACCCAGGGGTACAGCCGGACCCGCAACCA
>JAYSLK010000264.1:0-10389 GCA_043725585.1 Actinomycetota bacterium | reverse complement strand
GCTGATCGAGGGCACCGAGGCGACGATGAACCCGATGGTTGATCCCGATCGCCATGCCGGCGACGATCCTTACGCCGCCTGGGCTGCAGCGCGCGATGCCGTGCTCGCCTCCGTCGACCGGCCTGGTGTGCTCAACCGGGTGGTCAAGGGCTTCAGTGGTCCGAGCCCGGTCGACGACATGATCGGCTTCAACGTCGCCGACACGACGATCCACAGTTGGGACCTGGCCCGGGCGC
Organism: Actinomycetota bacterium; assembly: GCA_043725585.1. Classification (GTDB taxonomy): domain Bacteria; phylum Actinomycetota; class Acidimicrobiia; order Acidimicrobiales; family Ilumatobacteraceae; genus VFMC01. The sequence continues at coordinate 10,153 of JAYSLK010000264.1, read as the reverse complement.
TGAGCGTGGACGACCGCCTCGGTCCTGACTGTGTGGCTCGGGCGATCGCCAACGTCGAGCCAGTCGCCGAACGGTTGCGCGCAGGTGGCATGTTCGGCGAGGCGGTGCACGTCGGCGCGACGACCGATCCACAGAAGCGGCTCCTCGCGCTCACCGGCCGAAGGTCGTGACAAACCCCCACTGCGGGCGACTCGACTACATGCGCTGGTAGTTCGGGGCTTCCTTGGTGATGGTCACGTCGTGCGGGTGGCTCTCGTTGCGGCCCGCAGTGGTGACCCGCATGAATCGTGCACCGCTGCGGAGTGCGTCGAGCGTGCCGGCGCCAGCGTAACCCATACCGCTGCGGAGGCCTCCGGCCAACTGGTAGACGACGTCGCCCAGCGTGCCGGCGTAGGCGACGCGGCCCTCCACACCTTCAGGCACCAGCTTCCGGGTCGCAGCACCGACTGCCGACTGGCCCGATGCGTAGCGGTCGGCGCCAAGACCTTGCATCGCGCCCATCGACCCCATGCCACGGTAAGTCTTGTATCGGCGGCCCTCCATCAACTCCATCTCGCCCGGGCTTTCGTCGGTGCCCGCCAACAGCGATCCGAGCATCACGGTCGACGCGCCGGCGGCGATCGCCTTCACGATGTCGCCGGAGTACGTGACGCCGCCGTCGGCGATGACGGGGATGTCGAGTTGCTGGGCGCGGCGTGACGTGAACCAGATCGCCGAGAGCTGGGGCATGCCCGCACCGCTGACGACACGAGTGGTGCAGATCGAGCCCGCGCCGACGCCGACCTTCACGGCATCCGCGCCCGCGGCATGCAGTGCCTCGACACCTTCCTCGGTGACGACGTTGCCGGCGACGACGGCGAGGTTCGGCCAGTTCGACTTGATCCGCTCGATCGCCTTCACCACGCCGGCGGAATGGCCGTGCGCAGTGTCGATCGCGATGGCGTCGACGGCCATCGCGTTCAGCGCATCGACTCGATCCTCGAGATCAGCGCCGACGCCCACTGCCGCAGCGCAGCGCAGGCGCCCGGCACCATCACGGGTGGCGTTCGGGAAGTCCTGACGCTTCTGGATGTCCTTCACCGTGATCAGGCCACGCAGGAAACCATCGGCGTCGACGAGCGGCAGCTTCTCGATCCGGTACCTCTGCAGCATCTGCTTGGCCTGCTCGAGTGTCGTGCCCACCTCGGCGGTCACCAGGCCGTCGCTGGTCATGAAGTCGCGGACGGGTCGGTCGAAGTCGGCCGGTTCGCAGAAGCGGATGTCGCGGTTGGTGAGGATGCCGACGAGACGGCCGGCGTCGTCGATGATCGGCACACCGCTGAACCTGAACCGGTTCATCAGCGCCTCGGCGTCATGCAGGGTTGCTTCGGCGTGGAGGGTGACCGGGTCGGTGATCATTCCGCTCTGGCTGCGCTTCACCTTCTGCACCTCGGCTGCCTGATCGGCGATCGAGAGGTTGCGGTGGATCGTGCCGATACCGCCTTCGCGGGCGATTGCGATGGCCATGCGAGCCTCGGTGACCTTGTCCATCGCCGCGGACACCAGCGGAACTGCGAGCTCGATGTCGGCGGCGAACCGAGCCGTCGTGTCGACCGCGTCGGGGAGCACGTTGCTGTAGCCCGGGACGACGACGACGTCGTCGAAGGTGAGCGCTTCGAAGCGGTCGAAGAGTTGGTCGTTGCTCATTGGTGGTTCTCCTTCGTCTTCATCTTCTTCTTCATGTCGTCAGGTGCAGTTCGTCAGGTGCGGGGAGTGGTCGACGCGGCTGCGTGCGTCTGGGCCCGTCGTCGGATGCACCGGTCGGCGAGCGTGCTGATCACGAGTCGGTGCTCGGCGGTGTGCATTCGGGAGGTGAACGACTCGAGTGTGTCGTGCGGATCGAGTTCGACGGCGGCGGTCGAGAGCACGGGACCGGCGTCGACGCCTTCGTCGGGCACGAGGTGAACCATCACACCCGATGCGCTGCGGGTGCCGGCGAGGTGTTCGGCGAAGGCCCGCTCGATTGCTCCGACCCCAGGCAGTTCTCCGGGCAGCGCCGGGTGGAGGTTGATCACCATGCCCGGGAACCAGCCGAGGAAGCTCATCGTGAGGATTCGCATCCATCCGAGCAGCACCACGTCATCGGGCGAGAAGCCCGTCACCACATCGGCCAGACGGGCGTCGTAGTCGCTCCTGTTCTCACCGGGTCGGCGTCCCACGTGAACGGCGGGCACCCCTGCCGTATCGGCGCGGGCGAGTGCTCCGGCGTCGGCCCGATCGCTCACGACTGCTGCGACGACCGCATCGATGGTGCCGTCGGCACACGCATCGAGGACCGCCTGGACGTTGGTTCCGTTGCCCGATGCCATCAGCACGAGGCGAGGCAAGCGATCGAACGACTCCATGCATCGACGCTACGCACAACTCGCGCTCACACCCTTGACCTTGAACGAAAAGTTCGCGCTACCAGACCCCGCCCAAGCCATGGCGATGAGAGATGAGTGCCCCACCGGCACTCATCTCTCATCGCGGTGTGGGTTCAGCGGTGGAGGTTGACCTGTCGGGGGCCGGGGACCAGTTCGCCGATCACCCAGGTGCGCTCGCCGATCGACTCCTGCACGGTGCCGACGTGCTCGGGTGCCACGATCAGCACCATGCCGATGCCCATGTTGAGCGTGCGATAGAGCTCGTGATCGTCGAGGCCCGTGCACACGCTGCGCACCAGCTCGAACAGCGGGGGCACCGGCCACGAACCAAGACGTACGTCGGCCGCCACGCCCTCGGGCAACACACGAGGCAGGTTGTCGGGCAGCCCTCCACCGGTGATGTGGGCCAGCGCCTTCACTCGCTTGGACGCCAGCGCCGGCTGCAGCAGGTGGAGGTAGCTGCGGTGGGGTTCGAGCAGGGTGTCGCCGAGCGGGCGATCGAACCCGGGCGGCGTCGAGTCCATCGGCAACCAGGCGAACACCTTGCGCAACAGCGAGTACCCGTTGGTGTGCGGGCCGTTCGATGCCACACCGATCAGAATGTCACCGGCCGCCACGTCAGCCGTAGGCAGCAGATCGGCCCGTTCGACGAGACCCACCAGCGTGCCGGCGATGTCGAAGGCGCCCTCGGCGTACACCCCTGGCATCTCGGCGGTCTCGCCCCCGAGCAGCACGCAGCCGCTCGCCTCGCATGCGAGGGCCATCCCTGTGACCACCTCGGCCACATGAGCCGCGTTCAGCTTGCTCGCCGCGACGTAGTCGAGGAAGAACAGCGGCGATGCACCCTGCACCAGTACGTCGTCGATGCAGTGGTTCACGATGTCCATGCCGACACCGCGGTACTTGCCCAGGCGAGCGGCGAGCTCGACCTTGGTGCCCACACCGTCGGTGCTGGCCACCAGCACGGGATCGTCCATCGCCTTGATCGCCGCGCCGCTGAACGCGCCCCCGAAGCTGCCCACTCCGGCGAGCACGGCGGGGGTGTGCGTGCGCTCCACCGCAGCCTTCATGCCGTCGATCGCACGGGCGCCTTCGTCGATGTCGACTCCGGCAGCCGCGTACGAGCTCAGCGAGGCGGCGACGGCTCGCCAGCCGATGTCCCTGCGCACCTGCATGCCCGCGAAGGCGATGGTCGACATGCGGGCATACGCCGCATCGCGTGCGGAGCCGAGGTCGGGGCCGAGCCCGGTGGTCGACAGGACGCGACCTCCCGACACCTTGGTCCCGTCGGCATCGGTCGAGACGCCGGCGAGGAAGACCAAGGCATCGGCCGACGACTCGTCGAGGCCGCCGATGATCCCACCGGTGATCGGAGTCTCCGGGTAGCCGGGCGCGGCCGCGACGACGGTGCACGCCACGCCGGGCCGGATGACGACGTCGACGGTGTCGAGACGACCGTGGCAGCAGGCGAGCGCGATCTCGGCCAGGTCGGATTCGAGCAGCGGGAGCACGGCCTGCGTCTCGGGATCACCGAATCGGCAGTTGAACTCGAGCAGCTTCGGGCCGTCTGCGGTGAGCATCAGCCCGGCATACAGCACGCCGACGTACGGCTGACCCTTCGCCGCGAAGTGGTCGATCACCGGTTGCACGAACTGCTTGGTGAGCTCGTCGGCGTCGTAGGGAATGGGAGCAGGAGCGTACGCCCCCATGCCGCCGGTGTTGGGACCGTTGTCGCCTTCGAAGATGCGCTTGTGGTCCTGCGCGATCGGCAGAGGCTTGGCGGTCCGCCCATCGCACAGGACGAGCAGGCTGCATTCGGGCCCGCTGAGGCGTTCCTCGAGGACGATCGGGCCTTGCGCGGCGAGAGCGCGGATCGCGGCGTCGGTCTCGGCGGGTGTGTCGGGCACGATCACGCCCTTGCCGGCGGCCAGTCCGTCGAGCTTCACGACGACCGGCGCTTCGATCGACCGCCACCACTTGATCGCATCGTGATGATCGTCGCTGCGGTAGAACCGCGGCGAGGGCAGGCCCAGTTGCTGCGCCAGAGCGCGGGTGTAGCCCTTCGAGCTCTCGAGCTTCACCAGCGACGCCGTCGGACCGAAGCAGGGCACGCCTGAGGCTGCGCACGCGTCGGCAGTTCCGGCCACGAGTGCCGACTCGGGACCGACGATCACCAGGTCGACATCACCATGTGCTGCAGCATCGAATGCCGTCGCCGCGATCGTCTGGTGTCCATGCTGCTCGCACGCCCACACGATCGCGGCCTCGCGACCGCCCGATCCCACCACCAGCACGCGCATCAGGCGAGCACCCCTTCGAAGCCGAGCTTGGGCTGGGCTTGGCTGACTTCGATGGGGTAGCTGCCGGTGAAGCAGCCGTTGCAGTAGCCGCCCGACTCGTCGCCGGCGATGGCTCGCATCATCCCGTCGAGAGACAGGAACCCGAGCGAGTCGGCGCCGATGTGGCGGCGCATCTCCTCGACGTTCAACCGCGCCGCGATCAGATCGTCGTCATGGCCCATGTCGACCCCGAAGTGGCATGCATGGGTGATCGGCGGGCACGTGATCAACAGATGCACCTCGGTGGCCCCTGCGTCGCGGATCATCTTCACCAGCGGACCGGCCGTGGTGCCCCGCACCAACGAGTCGTCGATCATCACCACCCGCTTACCGACGAGGTTCTCGCTGAGCGCGTTGAACTTCAACGTCACCCCTCGCTCACGAAGGTCTTGGGTGGGTTCGATGAACGTCCGTCCGATGTATCGATTCTTGATCAGCCCGTCGTTGTGCGGGATGCCACTCGCCCGGCTGTATCCGATGGCTGCCGGCACGGACGAGTCGGGCACAGGGATCACCACGTCTGCAGCGACGACATGCTCCACGGCAAGTTCCTCGCCGAGGCGTTGACGCACGTGGTGCATGTTCTTGCCCGCCCACACGCTGTCGGGCCGGCTGAAGTACACGAACTCGAAGGTGCAGCGGGCAGCAGCCGTGGCCGGCGCGAGCGCGTTGCGACGGTGCAACTCCGCTCCGCGGAGCGTGACGATCTCACCTGGCTTCACCTCGTCGATGTCGACGCACCCGAGCGTGTTCAGTGCGCACGTCTCCGACGCGACGGCGTACCCGCCATGGGGGAGCCGGCCGACGCTCATCGGACGAAAGCCCCACGGATCGCGCACCGCGATCACGCGGTCGTTCACCAGCACCACCAGCGAGTACGCCCCCTTCCACGCCGGCAGGGTGCGTTCGAGACGCTCCTCCCACGTGCTGCCGCCGGCCGCAGCGAGCATGAGGGTGAGAACCTCGGTGTCGCTGGTGGCCGTCAGGCCGAAGCCCCGGTTGAGAAGTTCGTCGCGCAGCGCAGGAGCATTGACGAGGTTGCCGTTGTGGGCCACGGCGAGTGGACCGTGCATGGTCTCGACGAGGAACGGCTGGATGTTGCGCAATGCGTTCGCGCCGGTGGTGCTGTAGCGCGTGTGGCCGATCGAGTGGTACCCGGTGAGGGGCGCCATCGACTCTGGAGTGAACACGCTGTTCACCAGACCCGAGTCCTTGTGCAGGCGCACCCTGTTCCCGTCGCTCACCGCGATGCCGGCGGCTTCCTGTCCGCGGTGTTGCAGGGCGAACAGACCGAAGAACGTGAGCTGCGCGACGCCCTCGCCGTGGGGAGTGCTGACACCGAAGACACCGCACTCCTCGCGAGGTCGGTCGTCGGGGAACGGGGTGTGGTCCGAAGCGACCGGGATGCTGCGCGTCATGTGGGGTCCTCATGTGATGCGGTGGTGGCGTCTGTCGCTGCCATGGGAGCGCTCGCCGGACGAGCGGCGAGGGCGCGGGCGCGTGTCAGATGTGGTGCGAGGTTGTCGACGATGCGTTGTGCGATCGGGGCACCACCCGGCTCGAACGCGAGTCCGGTGAGTCGCTCGTAGGCGGAGGCATATCGAGCCGACGCTGAAGCCACGACGTCGGCCGGCAACGTGGGAGGGGTGCCGTGGCCGTCGTAGCCGAGATCGATCAACGCTCGGCGCACGACCTCTTTGTCGAGGCTCTCCGGTTCCTCGTGCATGGCCACGCGGTTGGCGTACGACTCTGTCACCCAGTAACGCGACGAGTCGGGAGTGTGCACTTCGTCGATGAGGAGCAACTCGCCCGTGTCGACCGCGAGCCCGAACTCGTACTTCGTGTCCGCAAGGAGCAGCCCGGCCGACGCTGCCGCCTGCTGGCCGCGTGCGAACAACGTGAGCGCCGCCTCCTGGACGTGAGCCCAGAGCTCGGCCGGCACCAGACCGTACGACACCACCTCGATGCAGCTGATCGGTTCATCGTGGCCGCCGTCGATCGCTTTGGTGGTGGGCGTCACGATCGCGTGGGGCAGCGGGGTGTTCTTCGACAGGCCATCGGGGAAGTCGTAGCCGTAGATGTGTCGAGCGCCCGCGGCGTACTGTCGCCACAGCGATGTGGACGTGACGCCGGTGATGTACGAGCGCACGACCACTTCGACGGGGAGCGGGTTGGCCGCCCGGCCGATGGTCACGTTCGGGTCGGGCACGTCGATCAGATGGTTGGCCACGATGTCGCGCGTCCGGTCGAACCACCACGCGGCGAGTTGATTGAGCACCTGACCCTTGTGCGGCACCGATGCGATGATGCGATCGAACGCCGACAGCCGATCGGTGGTGACGAACAGACGCTCGGTCGCGGACAGCTCGTACGAGACGCGCACCTTGCCCGCGCGCCGGTCGGGGAGCTCCAGCTCGATGTCGTCGAGTGTCGGTGCGGTTTGGCCGTCGGGCTGGGCCATCAGATGGACCTCGCTCGCTCCACGCCTCGCTGGAACAGTTGCAGCCCGAGGCCGCCACCTCCACCACGAACGCGATGGGGGTGCTGACGCGCGATCACGTGGTTCTCAGGGTGGGGCATCAGGCCGAGCACCGTGCCCGTGGCGTCGCAAACGCCGGCGATGTCGGCCGCCGAGCCGTTCGGGTTGCGTCGGTATCGCAGCGCCACCTGCCCGGCGGCTTCGAGGGCAACGACGTCGGGATGCACGTAGCGCCCTTCGCCGTGTGCGATCGGGCAGTCGATCGCCTCGATCCCCTCGGTCCACACACAGGTGCTCGCCTGTGGATCGAGCGTCACCCATTCGCATTGGAAGCTGCCGCTGGCGTTGTGGCCGAGTGCTCCGGGAAGTAGCCCACAACGGACGAGTGTCTGGAAGCCGTTGCAGATGCCGATCACCGGCCGACCTGCGGCGACCAGCTGACGCAATTGGTCGCCGAACCGGTGCTCCAACGACAGGCCGAACATGCGCCCGGCACCGAGCGCGTCGGCATAGCTGAAGCCTCCGGGCACCACGAGCATCTGGGCCCGCCTCAGCGGCGCATCATTCCCGGCCAGTTCGAGCAGCGACGCAAACGATGTCTCGGCCCCGGCCAGCTCGAGCGCGAATGCGACATCGTGGTCCCGATTCGTGCCTGGCGACTGCAACACCAGCGCGAGCGGTCGGGTCACCGGGCACCTCCGAACGACCGGGCCCCGAACGACTGGGCCCCGAACGACTGGGCCCCGAACGCAGCGGCGGCGTCGGCGAGCGACACGGTGCACGGTCCGAAGCGCAGCCGAGGTTCGGCGGTGACGGTGCCGAGCAGCACCACGGGCTCGCCGAGCTCGGCCGCCAGCCAGTCGTGATCGCCCGGAGCGAGCTCGACCACGAACCGGCCGGTGCTCTCGGAGAACAGGGCGACGACGACGTCGTCGTGCGGGAGCGCAGTGTCATCGACGGCGACACCGAGATGTCCGCCGATCGCCATTTCCGCGAGGGCCACGGCCAGACCACCTTCGCTCAGGTCGTGGCACGACCTGACGCGGCCGGACGCGATGGCGGCGTGCATCCGCCGGTATCGCTCCGGGGCACGGGGATCTGCACCGGGCACCGTGCCGTCCATCGGATCGTCGAATCCGCCGAGCACCGCGCCGAGGTGGCTGCCGCCGAACTCGGGCCATGTGGTGCCGATGAGCACCAGTTCACTCCCCGCTGCTTTGAGGTCGGGGGTGACGACCATGTCGGCGTCGGGCACGTGGGCGACTGCGGTGATGACGAGCGTCGGCGGCACGCTGTGGCGTTGTCCATCGGCGCCCATGTACTCGTTGTTCAGGGAGTCCTTGCCGCTGACGAAGGGTGCGCCGTGAGCGATCGACGAGGCGCAGATCGCGTCGACGGTCGCTACCAGTTCGCCGAACGTGCTCGGTCGGCGTGGGTCCCCCCACGAGAAGTTGTCCATGATCGCCACCCGAGTGGGATCTGCCCCGACGGCGACGACGTTTCGGATTGCTTCGTCGACCACGGCCGCGGCCATCCGCTCGGGATCGGCGATCCCGTACCAGGGGTTCACGCCATGGCCGATGGCGATGCCGACCTTGCCGTTCGGTTCGGCGAGCACCACACCGTCGGCAGGTCCGTCGTGGCCGGCACCGACGAGGGGACGCACGACGGTGGTCCCTCGGATCTCGTGGTCGTAGCGGCGGATGATCGCCTCTTTCGACGCGATGTTGGGGTGAGCCAGCAACGCCAGCAGCGAGGCCGACGGATCGGCGCAGACCGGGACCGCTCCGTTTCGACGCGGCGTCGGCAGCTCGGCCGGCAGGCTGCGCTGAGGTCGCCCGTCGTGCAAGAACGCGGTGTCGAGCTCGAGCACGAGCCGGTCGGCGTGGCGCACCTTCAAGATGCCGTCGCCGGTGAAGGTGCCGAGGACCGTGAGCTCCACGCCATGCCGGGCGGCACGGAGCTGGAGGTCGTCGATCGACCCGGGCGGCACCGCAACGACCATCCGTTCCTGGGCCTCGCTCAGCCAGATCTCCCATGGCGACAGTCCCGGGTACTTCAGCGGGGCGAGAGCGAGGTCGACCACGGCACCCGTGTGCTCGGCCATCTCACCGATCGCCGAGGACAGGCCACCGGCACCGCAATCGGTGATCGCCGACCAGAGGCCGCTCGCGTCGCGCAACAGGTCGATCAGCAGCTTCTCGGTGATCGGGTCGCCGATCTGGACGCTGGCACCGGCGACGTCGCCCGTGGTGGCATCCATGGTGGCGCTGGAGAAGGTGGCCCCCCGAAGGCCGTCCCGGCCCGTGCGGCCACCGAGCACCACGACGAGATCGCCGGGGTGCGGACCGGTGGGCGGCGGGACATCCGTACCGACGCCGATGCATCCGCAGAACACGAGTGGGTTGGCCGTGTAGCCCGGGTCGTACAACACCGCTCCGGCCACGGTGGGAAGACCGATCTTGTTGCCGTAGTCGGCCACGCCGGCCACGACGCCGTCGCGCACGAGTCGGGGATGGATCACGCCTGGCGGCAGCTGGTCATGAGGCAGGTCGCTCGGTCCGAAACAGAGCACATCGGTGGTGGCGATGGGGTGGTGTGCTGCACCCATCACGTCGCGGATCACGCCACCGACCCCGGTGTTGGCACCGCCGAAGGGTTCGATCGCCGAGGGATGGTTGTGGGTCTCGGCCTTCAACGCGAGCGTGGTGCCCGGCGAGAACGAAACGATGCCGGCATTGCCCACGAAGGCACTGCGAACGAACGGGGCATCGATGCGGTCGGTCGCCGCCCGTAGCTGGGCGAGCAGCGACGGGCGCTCGGTGCCGTCGGGCATCGTGATGCGGGCCCGGAACGTCTTGTGCGAGCAGTGCTCGCTCCACGTCTGGGCGAGGGTTTCGAGCTCCACGTCGGTGGGTGCTCTGCCGGCC
>JAYSLK010000263.1:0-6555 GCA_043725585.1 Actinomycetota bacterium | reverse complement strand
CCGCAGCTCCGCGCCGTGTGCAACGTCGCCGTGGGGTACAACAACATCGACGTGACCGCCTGCCGCGAGCGGGGCGTGATCGCCACGAACACGCCCGGTGTGCTCACGGACGCCACCGCCGACATCGCGATGGCGCTCATCCTCATGACCACGCGTCGACTGGCCGAGGGCGAGCGGCTCATCCGCTCTCGCGAGCCCTGGCAATGGGGCATGTTCATGATGCTCGGCACCGGCCTGCAGGGCGCCAGGTTGGGGCTCGTCGGCATGGGCCAGATCGGCACCGCCCTGGCCCGCCGAGCGAGGTCGTTCGGCATGACCATCGGCTACAGCAATCGGCGCCCGGTGGATCAGGCGATCACCGATGAGCTCGACGCCGAGTACCTCGCGATGGACGAGCTGCTGTCCACGAGCGATGTGATCTCGCTGCACTGCCCCTACTCCCCCGAGACGCACCACCTCATCGGTCCAGCACAGCTGACGTCGATGCGCAACACGGCGTTCCTCATCAACACGGCCCGCGGTCCCGTGGTCGACGAGGCGGCGCTCGTGGCCGCCCTCGAGCGAGGAGAGCTGGCCGGCGCCGGTCTCGACGTGTTCGAGAAGGAGCCCGAGGTGCACAGCGGCCTGCTCGATCGCGATGACGTGGTCTTGATCCCGCACCTCGGGTCGGCGACCGTCGAGACCCGCACCGCGATGGCCACGCTTGCGGCCCGCAATGCGCTGGCGATCCTCGCTGGGCAGGACCCCGTCACGCCGATCGGCTGACGCGCGGCAGGCTCAGGCGTCGAGGCGCACGAATGCGGTGCCATTGCGTTCGGTGACCGCGAAGCACGCGATTGGCGTGGCCGCCGGTGGGCCTTGGTGCGCACCCGTGCGTACGTCGAACTGAGCTCCGTGCAAAGGACACGTGAGCAGCGGTCCACGAAGCCGACCCTCCGACAACTTCGCGTCGCGGTGCGAGCAGTTGTCGACGACTGCGTAGAGCGCTCCCGCCACTCGGCAGACCACGACGCCGTGCTCGCCGAGGTCGGCGAACAGTCGAGTCTGCCCATCACGCAGGCCGGTCAGATCCCCGAGCTCGGCGTCTCCGGCGGGCATGTCGCCGCCCGTGATGGGGCAGCCCGTGATGTCGTCGCCGATCATGCCTCGTCGGTCATCTCGCTCGTCATTGAGGGCCGAGCTTACGACCCGGGCGCGGCACCCTTCGAAGCAACGTGTGCACGGTCGATAGGTTCGGCCCATGACCGCCCTTGTCTCCTTGACCGACCTCCAGGTCCGCGCCGCGATCGACCATGCACTCCGCAGCTACTGCCGTGGCATCGATCGTCTGCACGCACCCGCGATCGAGGCCGCATTCCACGCCGACGCGATGCTCGACGGCTACGGCAGCGGCGAGCCCACACCGATCACCGTCTTCGTGCCGAACGTGCTGGCCTCACTGCGAGCGAAGTTCGCAGCAACACAGCACCGGCTGAGCAACGTCACGATCGAGATCGACGGTCACACCGCCCTGGTCGAATCGTATGTGCTGGCCTATCACGTGATGGCGGTGCCAGGCGCCGAGCGCGCACTGCTCACGTTCAACGGCCGCTACATCGATCGATTCGAAGCACGTGACGACACCTGGAAGATCGCGAGGCGCGCCTTGCGAGTGGACTGGTCGGACATCTCGCCGATGGGGACTCCGATGGCGGGTGCCTACATCCAGAGCGGCCGCGACGGAGCGCCCGACCCGATCTTCACCTGATCTACCGCACCTGCCGCTCCCTGCCGGTGAGTCGACATCGCACGCCGCGCCAGGTGACTCAGGAGGGCACAGACCCGCCGGCGAGGAGGAAGTCGCGGACGCGCTGTTGGAGGTGGCGGGCGCGAACCTCTTGGTAGTTGCCAAGGGTCTGGCCCCGTTTGCGACTTGCTCGGAACCCTCGGGTCTGCGCGGCCATGTTCGCGGTGTCTTCGTCGTACACGCGCCCCAGACCGCCGAGGCCCTTCGCGAGCGTGTAGCTGTCGTCGACATCGAGTTCGATCACCTCGGGCGGCGGAGGCGCATCGCCGTCGCGAGGTCGCGGGCGCAGCATCAACAGGTCGAAGTAGCTGTGGTCGAGCGAGCTCGGGTCGGGTCGGAACCGGTACACCATGCCCAGGCTGAGACCGGGGAAGAAGAATGCATTCGGAAATGCGAAGTACTCGATCGAGTCGAGGGTGATCGACTCGCTCACCGCGCTGAAGTCGAGCCCGTACCTGACGCTCATCTCGTGACGGACGTAGCTCGCATAGAAGTCGCGGGCGCGCATTCCTTCGGGCAGCTGAAGCGGTTCCATGCCATGGCGCAGGTTGCGAGTGAGATGGGTGAGGATCTGTTGTTCGGTTCGCTTCACGGGTAGCTGAGGGCTGTCGAGGCCGGTCGTGTGGATGAAGCGACTGATGTTCGGGGCGAACACGTCGTACTGGGTGGTGACCTCGTCGCCGAGCTGCCCGCTCGCGTGCGTCTCACGCACGTGGTATGCCTCGAGGAACGCTTCAGCGGCTGCCTTCCAGTTGCACGGAAGGCGCTTGCGCACATGTGTCTCGATGTATCGCTCTCCGATGTCGAACTCGGCGAAGTGCGCAGGCAGGACACCGAGGTACTCCTGCAGCGGAACCGCCTCGGGATCGAAGTTCACCCAGACGAAACCCGCGAACACCTCGACCGGCAACTGCGGCAAGCGGTGAGATTCGTCGCCGACGTGTGGGAAGTCCCAACGGTCCGGCAGGTCGATCAGGTCACCATCGAGGGACCATGTCCATCCGTGGAACGGGCATCGCAACTGCGTCGCGAACCCGCATGTGCCCGGGCCCCGCAACTGCGTGCCACGGTGCATGCACGCGTTGTAGTACGCCTTGATCGTGAGGTCGTCCGTCCGCACGATGAGCGCCGAGTGCGGCCCCACGTCGTAGACGAAGTAGTCGCCCGAGGCGGGGATGTGGTCGACGTGGCACGCCCACTGCCACGTCTTCGACCACATGTGGTCGTCCTCGGCCTGGGCGTACTCGGGTGAGGTGTAGTTGGCGAACGGCACGTCCTCGTCACCGAGGAACACCGGCGACTGCTCGAGGAGCGGCCACGGCGGTGGCGTGGGATCGGCGAGCAGTTGCTCATGCAGCGTCGGTCCCGGAGCGCGGGCCGACCCGGGCGGGGCCACAGGAACGTCACGAACATCGGTCATGTCGCGAACCTACGCCGCGGTTGCCTCAGCGTCCGACCCGGATGCGTCCGACCTGGCGGGCGAGACTGCCACCCATGAGCAGTTCGAACCGCCGAACCGCACGTTCGCTCGGCCCGAGCGATCTCGTGTGGGACCACTTCAGCCGTCCGCGATCGGAGGACGTGCTCCCGCGCATCCACGCTGCAGCGGCGGCCGGCTACGCGGGCATCGGTGTGTTCCTGGGCGCCTGGGCACAGCTGCGCGAACTGCCTGCCGAGCTCGAACGAGTCGACGCGGCGCTGGATGAGACAGGACTCGTGGTGGCCAACATCGAAACGCTGCGCGGCTGGGCGGTGCCTGAGGCAGACGCCGCGTGCAGACAGCAGGAGGTCCTCGCCTACGAGATGGCGGACCGATGGGGCTGCCGGTACGTGCAGGTGATCGGCGATGCCGACGGCTCGCTCGGCCAAGCCGCGGCTGGGTTCGCTGCCCTGTGTGATCGCGCCGCCGATCACGGGCTGCTGGTGGGCCTCGAGTGGGTGCCGAGCATGACCAACATCGGCGACGCGCCGACGGCGCTGCAGATCGTCCTCGACGCCGATCGACCGAACGGGGGCCTGTGCGTCGATTCGTGGCACTTCACCCGCTCGTCCAACGATCTCGATCATCTCCGCGCCATCCCTGGCGAGAAGGTGGTGGCGACGCAGTGGAACGACGGCACGATCGTGCCGCAACTCGACGACTACTACACGGACTGTCTCACCAACCGGGTGCCGCCCGGAGCGGGTGACTTCGCACTCGATGAGATCGTCCGGGTCCTCGACGCCGCAGGATCGGCTGCGCCGATCGGTGTCGAGGTCTGCTCCGCGGACCTCTGGGCCGCGCCCATCGGGCACGCTGCGCAGGTGAGCGCCGATGCGATGAGGCGCGTGCTCGCCCGCGCCCGCGCCTGACCGGAGTCGTTCTGGAGGGTTCGGACCTCGAGGATCGGACCTCGAGGATCAGACCTCGAGGATCAGACCTCGAGGATGGTGACGGTGCCCGTCGATCCGTCGACGGAGATGAGCGAACCTTCCGGGATCCGAGCGGTGGCCTGCACCACCGACATCGCACAGGGCACGCCGAGCTCGCGACTCACGATGGCCGCGTGGCTGCCGACGGCGCCGACGTTGACGACGATGCCACCGACCGACAAGAACAACGGCGCCCAGGCCGGGTCGGTGGTGGGTGCCACCATGATGTCGGTGAGCTCCATCTCGGGAGCGTCCATCGGGTCGAGCACGATGCGTGCTCGACCGGTGACCACACCGGGGGCGCCGGGGCCGCCTTGCAACACGTCGCCGGGCTTGGCCTTCGGGACATCCGCGGCGTTGCGTTTCGGCCAGGTGTCGATCGGCTCGTCACCGCGGCCATTGCCGACGATGTACGGGGGATCGATCGTGTGCAGGTGCTGGAACGCGCGTTCGCGCTCGGCGATCGTGCTCGTGTACTTCTGCGGATCGGCGAGGAAGTCATCGAGCTCGTCGTCGAGCAGGTTGAAGATCTGCCGCTTGTCGGTGAGCGCGCCGGTGGACACCATGCGACTCCCGAGTTCGTACATCGACAGCTTCACCTCGTGGATCAGACGGATGCAGGCGTACTTTCCCTGCTCGCGCCAGCCGAACCAGTTGGCACCGGCGGCGAGCCCGGCAGCCAGCGTGCCATGGGTCTCGGGGTCACCCTCGACGGATGCGAGCACCTCGGTCGTGAGCCGCTCGCGTTCGGCTGCCGCGGCGGCCTTGGCGACATGCGGGGAGCGGTCGTCGCTCTGATGCCGCAGACGATCGATCATCCTCAGCGGGATGTCGGCCCGCGTGGTCCACGAGTCGGGTCGCGCGTCCCACTCGTTCGGGGCGCGGTGACCGTGCTTGACCATGAGGGTGTCCCACAGCCTCAGGAACTCGACGACGGAGGGATCGCTCGCGTCGAGCCGTCCGAGCAAGCCCTCGACTCCAGCTTCGAACGCTGCGGTGAGCACGGGTGACGACTTCACCAACCGACTCATGTCCCACATGGTGAACGAAGCCTCGGCCGACTCGACGCTGCCCACCGCGGCGAGCACCTTGACGGCGTCCTCCGGTCGACCGATCACCGCGCACACCGCCTGCACCGCTCCGGGTGGCAGCGAGGCGCCGAGGCAGACGACCGTGTACGGGATCCACGCCTCCTCGACCTTGTCGGTCATCCGACGCGCGTATGCAACCAGTTCCTCGTTCGACAGCGTCGTGAAGTCGGGGCGATCGGCGACGGCCTGCTTGGCCATGGCCGAGGCGTCGTGCATGCGCGGATACGACGGGGTGGTCATCACCCAACCCATCATCTCGGCGAGCTTCGCGGACTGGGCCTCGTTGACGTCGTCGGGATGTGGTTCGTACGGCGGGACCCCAGGGTGATCCCCGAAGTAGGCCTTGTCGATCGCCTCCGCCGTTGCGCCCGGCATGCGCTCGCCCATCAGTCGGCTGAGCGACATCGGGTTGTAGAAGTACCCACCGCGGTTCCCGAACACCTGGAGAGGTGTCAGGTCGTACTCCGAGATGTCGACCACACCGAACTCGGCGAACCCCTTCGCCACGCCGGGGTTGCACCCTCGCATCCAGACCATGCTCCACCCGAGGGGACTGAACGGATCGGGGCCCACCTCATCGGCGTTGGCTCGCGTGTAGTACGGAAAGCGCGCGCTGTTGGGTGTGTCGGTGATCCACCGTTCCACAGTGTTGTTCCCCCTGCTTGATCCTTCACGGACGACGCCGCGAGGTCGGCTCCCCCGAGCCGGACGAACGCGTATCTTACTCGTTGATCAGTAATGCTGCCACCGCACGCGGGTGGCTGTGCCCGCCGGCGCGACCGATCAGACGTCGCTCGGAATGCCACGCTCGATCAGCGCTGCGTGGTTGTTCGTGAACTCGGCCGTCAGGTCGGCAGCTCCGGAGTAGTGGCTCTGCAGGAAGCGACGCGCGAACAACCACTCGCCGGCGACCTTCACGTACTCGTCGTCGTAGTGCGCGAGCAGCACGTTGCTGCTGCCATCGGCACGCCGGAACCACTCGTTGATGTACCACCGCCCTGCGGCGGTGTCGGGGGTGTCACCGCATCGCACCTCACCGGTGTGCACCACTTGGAACACCGCGTGCATGCCCTGCATCGCCTTGTACCAGAGATTCACTATGCCGGCCTTGCCCTGGACGAGGCGGCCGTGTCCGAGATCCCACGTGGCATCGTCCGACCAGGTCGATGCCCATTGCACACCGTTGCGATGAATCACCGCATCGACGTAGCGATGCTGCAACCGCTCGATCGCCAGGAAGTCGTCGGTGCTGACGTGGGGACGTTG
>JAYSLK010000262.1:0-2971 GCA_043725585.1 Actinomycetota bacterium | reverse complement strand
GTGAGCAGGTCGCATTCGTGGGTGTGGATGTCGAACACGGCTCTCTCTCGACTCGCCCCTTCGGGCGACGACAGGACCATCTCCACCAAGGGCGCCTTCTCGTGCCAGACGGTCACCATCTCGGCCACCGTGCGACCCTTGCCACGTTCGACCTGTGCCGCCGTCCATGCTTCTCCGGGTGCGCCCTCCATGTTCCCGCTGGTCGCGTCGTCGACGATGCCCGTCAGGTGGGCCACGACATCGTGGACATCCCAGGCCGGCGTGGCCCCTACCCGCAGGTCTCCCACCTCGTCCGACACCAACTCGGAGATCCTCAGCCTCGCCGCCCGATATGCCTCGCCCCGATCGACTGTCATGGGGCGAACTGTACGCCTCCGCCGGTTGTGTGCCCGGCCACGATCGGCGGGGAATAGCCTGGGGAGCCAATGACCGAGCAGAACCAGCCTGCGACCCAGGCCATCACGTCGGGTCGCGGGAGCAGTGGAGCATCGCTCGCCCCGGCGCTGTGGGCGTCGACGGTGTGGGCGAGCGACAGCTTGGTCGATGCTCGTCGACGTGCGACCGGCACGCGTGCGGCCGAGTTCTACAGCCGTTACGGCAATCCGACGGTGCGTTCGTTCGAGGAAGCCGTCGCGACCCTGGAAGGCGCCGAGGATGCGATCGCCTTTGCGTCAGGCATGGGAGCGGTGGCGAGCGTGGTGCTGTCGATGTGCTCGGCCGGCGACCACATCGTGGCTCAGCGGCAGTTGTACGCCGGCACGCTCGCGTTCCTGCAGGGTCCATGCGCCCGCTTCGGCATCGAGACGACCTTGGTCGATGGCTACGTGCCTGGTTCGTTCGCCGCGGCGGTGCGGCCAGGCAAGACCATGTTGGTGCTGGCCGAGACCCCGTCGAACCCTCGACTCGATCTGATCGATCTGGACGAGCTCGGAGCTCTCCGCGGACCCGTCACGGTCGTCGACTCCACACTCGCCACACCGCTCGGTCAGCGACCCCTCGACCATGGTGTGCACCTGGTGCTGCACTCGGCCACCAAGGGCATCGCGGGCCACAACGACGCCACGCTCGGGGTGGTCGCCGGCGAGAAGGACTA
Source organism: Actinomycetota bacterium (assembly GCA_043725585.1). Lineage (GTDB taxonomy): Bacteria > Actinomycetota > Acidimicrobiia > Acidimicrobiales > Ilumatobacteraceae > VFMC01. The sequence continues at coordinate 1,878 of JAYSLK010000262.1, read as the reverse complement.
CACCGACGCGATCTGGGCCTACTCCGTGTTGCACGGCGCAACACCCTCGCCCTTCGACGCGCTCAACGGTCTGCGCGGCATTCGCACCCTCTCGGTCCGGACGACGCACCAGGCGGCCGGCGCACTCCACCTCGCCAGCGCGTTGTCGGAGCATCCGCTGATCACCACCGTGCACTACCCCGGGCTGCACAGCCACCCGCAGCACGACCTCGCCATACGACAGATGCGCCACGGCGGCACGGTGCTCTCGATCGAGCTCGCGGGTGGTCGGGCGGCAGCCGAGCGGTTCCTCGCCTCCGTCCAGCTCATCCATCGCGCCACATCGCTCGGTGGTCCTGAGACCCTGGTCTGTCATCCCGCGACCACCACCCATGCCAGCCTCACCCCCGACGAGGCTGCGGCCGTCGGTGTGACCGACGGGATGCTGCGCATCTCGGTGGGCCTCGAAGATCCCGTCGACGTCCTCCGCGACATCCTGCGCGCCCTCGGCTGACCACGGCATCGGTCGATGGCTCGCGTCCTGTGTCTCCACGGCCTCGGCGGCACCGGCGCCTCGATGTGGCCGACCGTGGGCCACCTGACTGCTGCGCATCACACCGCATTCGCTCCCACGCTGCCCGGACACGGCAGCGACCCGTCCGACCTCGCCGACGTGGCGTGGGACGACTGGTTGGATGCCGCTCGGGAGTGGGACGCCGACGTCGTGGTGGGTCAGTCGATGGGTGCCGGTCTTGCGCTCGCGCTCGCGGCTGAGGGGCGCGTTCGCGCGGCGGTCGTGATCAACCCGCTGGCGGCCGACCCCGATGCGATCGACGGTCTCGAGTGGCGACGATCCCGCGGAACCACCTCGATCGAAGTGGGCGTGTCGAGCGTGGGCGAAGTGGCCTACCGGTCGCTGCCTGTCGATGCGTTGCTCGCCATGCACCACGGGTTGACGACCGTCGACATCGGTGTCGTCACGGTGCCGGTCCTGATCGTGACGAGCGCGAACGACGACGTGGTCGATCCAGCGAGCTCCGACATCGTGGCGGCGGGGCTCGGCGGCCCCGTGGAACGACTCCGCCTGGCCGCGAGCGGTCACGTCGCCACGCTCGATGTCGATCGCGACACACTCGCCCGAGCGATCGTCGCCTTCATCGACCGATTGCCCTGATCCCGGCCCGGTCGGATCCGACACGGGTGGCGCAGCGAGCTCTAGCGTTGGACGACGGCCGAGCGCCCGGTTCCCGCACAGCCGACGGAGGCACGATGCGACCAGAGTTCGACTCGCAGAATCGGTGGCGGCGGCCGCGACTGGCGTGTGTCGTCCTCGTCGCGTCGGCGATGGCGGCGTGCACCGGAGCCGAGGGGACCGCGATCACCACGACGACGGCGCCAGCGCAGGTGGTGGCAACCGAACGGCCCGTCGAGACGGCAGCTCCCACCACCACCGAGTTCGCGGGCTACGTCGCCGAGATCACCCGCACCGAGTACGGCGTGCCGCACATCGTGGCCGACGACTGGGGCAGTCTCGGGTTCGGTCAGGGCTATGCGTTCGCCCAGGACCGAGCCTGCACGCTCCTCGAACAGCTGATCAAGGTGCGCGGTGAACGGGCACGGTGGTTCGGCGCCGGTGAGAACGATGCCAACGTGAACAGCGACCTTGCGTATCGCCACCTCGCGCTGCACGACACGGCCGACGATCGATTCGCCGACCAGCCCGGCGACATCCGCGATTTCGTGCAGGGCTACGTCGACGGCTTCAACGACGAACTCGACGACGGAGGCCCGACCGGATGGTGCGCTGGCGAACCATGGGTGCAGCCGATCACGCTCACCGATGTGTACGCCTACGCGAACGACGTGCTGCTGTTCGCCTCGAGCGGCGCATTGATCGGC
>JAYSLK010000261.1:0-2708 GCA_043725585.1 Actinomycetota bacterium | reverse complement strand
CCCGACAGTCGGTGTACTGCCGGGTCTGTTCGATCTGGGACACGATGCAGGTCGGATCACCGTCGGCCGGATGGGCATACCGGACGCGCCATCCCTTCTCGGGGTCGTCGCCCTGATGATCGAGCACGATGCTGCGATCGGCCGAGTTGCCGATCAGGCCCTGGAAGAGCAGCGGCCCGTCGTCGGCGATGAGGTCGGCGAGGAACTCGGTGCTGCCGACTTCGAACTGGGTGACTGCCAGGCGCTGCTCGACCTTTTCGGGGTTGCGCGACAGCAGCACGGCGATGCCCCAGGTGAGCAGGCCGAGCACGGCGAAGAACGCGATGCCTCCCACGACGGGCAGCAGAGCCCTCGACAGGTTCGAACGTGGGCGCCAACTGGTCTGCACGCTGGCCAGTCTGCTCCATGCCCGTGCCGCTCCCAACGCGCTCCTCGCGTCGACCGTCGAAGCCGTCGAGCGAGCCGAGAGCGAAGGGCATTCGCGATCGGGAGGTGGCGCTCGTCGTTCATCCCGCTCGACGCGTCATCAACTGCGTCGTCTGTCGCGTCATCGGTTGGAGCTGGAGGGCTTGCACGGCGTAGGGTCCACCACTCGTGAAGCGCACGTATCGAGTCGTCGTCGCGAAGCCTGGCCTCGATGGCCATGATCGCGGAGCCAAGACCATCACACGGGCGTTGCGCGACCACGGTTTCGAGGTCATCTACACCGGGCTGCACCAAACGCCCGAACAGATCGCCGAGACCGCGCTGCAAGAGGACGTCGATGCCGTCGGCCTGTCATTGCTGAGCGGCGCGCACCTCACGCTGTTCCCCCGCGTGATGGAGGAACTGCGCACTCGCGACCTCGGTGACGTGATGGTGTTCGGCGGAGGCGTCATTCCCGATGCTGACGCGCGCGTGCTCCGCGAGCAGGGTGTGTCCGAGATCTTCGGTCCCGGAGCGTCGCTGAAGGGCATCGCACAGTGGTTGGAAACGGCGCTCGACGCCAGAGAGGACTGAACACGTGGACCTGTTCGAGTACCAGGGGAAGCAGTACTTCGCCCGCTACGGCATCGCGGTGTCACCAGGTGACGTCGCGTCCACCGTCGACGAGGCCGTCGCTGCAGCCGAGGTGGCCGGATACCCGGTCGTCGTGAAGGCGCAGGTGCAGGTGGGCGGCCGTGGCAAGGCCGGTGGGATCAAGCTGGCCGACAACGCCGACGAGGTCCGCCTCCACGCCGCCAACATCATCGGGATGGACATCAAGGGCCATCTGGTGAAGCGGGTGTGGGTCGAGCACGCGAGCGACATCTCGAAGGAGTACTACGCCTCGTACTCGCTCGATCGTGCTGCCAAGGACCACCTGCTGATGCTCAGTGCAGAAGGTGGCGTCGAGATCGAGACCGTGGCCGTCGACAACCCGGATGCGATCGTGTTGCTGCACATCAACCCGGTCGACGGCCTGTCGCTCGAGACGGCTCGCGAGGCGACGGTGCGCGCCAACATCGACGCCGAGGCGGTGGACGGCGTGGCCGACATGCTCGTCAAGCTCTACCGATGCTTCACCGAAGGTGACTGCGATCTCGCCGAGATCAACCCGCTCATCCTGCGACCCGATGGCGGCGTGCACGCCCTCGACGCCAAGGTGAGCCTCGACAACAACGCGAGTTTCCGGCACCCCGAGTGGGACGAGTTCCGCGCGACCGAAGAGCTCGACGAGCGCGAGCAACTGGCTCGTACCCACGACTTGCAGTACATCGGCCTCGACGGCACGGTGGGCATCATCGCCAACGGAGCAGGGTTGGCGATGAGCACCCTCGACGTGGTGAACCAGGTGGGTGGCACCGCTGCGAACTTCCTCGACATCGGTGGCGGCGCGAACGCCGACATGATGGCCGCGGCCCTGGGTGTCATCAACTCCGACGAGAACGTGAAGAGCATCCTGATCAACATCTTCGGTGGCATCACCCGTGGCGAGGAGGTGGCCAAGGGCATCGTCGAGGCCATGAGCCGCGTCGACCTGCGAGCCCCGATCGTGATCCGTCTCGACGGGACCAACGCCGCCGAGGGCCGGGAGATCCTGGCCAATGCCGGCATTCCGGAGAGCAAACTGACCTCGAAGCCCACCATGTTGGAAGCCGCTCGTGCGGCCGTAGCCCTCGCGAACGGAAACTGATCATGGCCATCTTCGTCAACGCTGACACTAAGGTGATCGTCCAGGGCCTCACCGGGGGGCAGGGCAAGTACCACGGCTTGCGCAACCAGGCCTACGGCACCCAGATCGTCGGCGGCGTCACGCCGGGCAAGGGAGGCTCCGACGTGGCCATCCCAGCCGGAGGCCAGATCCCGGTCTTCGACACGGTCGCCGAGGCCGTCGCTGCCACGGGCGCGACCGCGTCGTTCATCGCCGTTCCTCCGAAGGCCGCTGCGGCCGCGATCCTCGAAGCGGCCGCAGCAGGCATCGCGTTCATCGTGTGCATCACCGAAGGCATCCCCGCCCAGGACGAGGCCAAGGTCTACAACACCCTCGTCCGCGACTTCCCCAACACTCGTCTGCTCGGCCCGAACTGCCCCGGCATCATCAGCCCAGGTAAGTGCAACATCGGCATCACGGCCGGCGAGATCGCGCAGCTGCCCACCGCGAGCGGTCCCAACGTCGGCATCGTCAGCCGATCGGGCACGCTGACGTACCAGGCGCTCTACGAGTTGAAGCAGCGCGGCATCGGCGT
>JAYSLK010000260.1:0-6313 GCA_043725585.1 Actinomycetota bacterium | reverse complement strand
TCGTCGCAGTGGAACCGGCCGAATCAGCGGTGTTGTCGGGCGGGCCGACCGGATCGAATCGTATCGAAGGGATCGGCATCGGCTTTGTCCCTCCGTTGTGGGAACCAGACCAGGTTGATGACATCCTGACTGTCAGCGCCGATGAAGCGATGGCGATGGCGCGACGCCTCGCACGCGAGGAGGGCTTGTTCGCCGGAACATCTTCCGGAGCCAATGTGGTCGCGGCGATGCGGGTTGCTGAGCAACTCGGACCCGACGCGACTGTTGCGACGATTCTGTGTGACTCCGGTCTTCGCTATCTGTCCACCGAGCTGTACCGGTCGGACTGAACCAACCTTCGTTCGCAGAGGGGTGGTGGTGGTCTGCAGCGCGACGCCCGGGTTCGAATGGCGACGCGCCAGGTCCGCCTCCAGTGCGGGCGGTGGGACTCGAACCCACACTCCTTCCGGAACAGGAACCTAAATCCTGCGCGTCTGCCAGTTCCGCCACGCCCGCGGCGATGCCGGCACGCTATCTGCGGAGGCGCACGCTGGTGATCGTGGGGACGGTCGGAGCGGCGCGATCCGGTCCGTTCGGCGGGATGCCGACGGTGATCGATCGATGAGGCACGAGCCGCCGTCGTCGTGAGCGGCGCACCACGGTGTCGTCGCTGAGGAGCTCGATCGCGCGTGTGTCGAATGCGGCGGCGCGCACCGTCACGCCGCGCGCCGTATGTGCTGCCCAGGCGAGGACGTCGCCGGTGCTTTCGACGGTGATCGGTCGGGGCGGCGCCGGCCACTGCCGCTCGGCGAGCCACTGCACGACCGAGGTCGCGACCCGTCGACCGTCGAGGGCGCACACATCGGCGGTCTCCGCAGGATGCACCAAGTTGCCGATCGCGAACATGCCGGCGATCGAGGTGTGGAAGCCGCTCGTGGTCGCCGGCGCCTTGGAAACGGGCACCATCGTTGCTCCGGCCCGCCGCACGAGTTCATGATCGGGCACCCAGTCGCCGGTGAACACCACCGTGTCGCAGGTGATCTCGGTCCCGTCGTCGAGTCGAACGGCACGCACGCGAGGTCGGCCCACGATCTCGACGACGGTTCGACCGGTGAGCACGCGAACGCGCCCGAGCCCGGCTGCGAGCCATCGCAGTGGAGCGAAGGTCTGTGTGTGAGGGAGCGTTGTGATCATTGCGACCGTTCGGCACCCGCCGTGGCGCAGCGACCAGATGGCCGAGAAGCTCACATGCTCGGCGCCCACGATCACCGCACGGGTGCCCACCTGTTGGCGATGGACCGCCGTGAGTTGCTGCACTGCGCCGGTCGTCAGCACGCCACTCGGTCGGTCTCCCGGCACCAGTCGAGCGGCTCGTGGACGTTCGCGCACACCGGTCGCCACGATGACGGCGTCGGCCTCGAGCCGTGTTCCGTCCGCGAGATCGACGCAGGATCCATCGGCATCGATCACCGTCGACCCACATCGGATCTCCACACCGGCTGCGATGGCAGCGGCGATCAGATGCGCTGCGTACGCCGGTCCACGCTTGAGTCGATGGAGGTCGCGGATCCCGTAGCCCACATGATCCGTGTGGCGCGGCACGCCTCCGGCGACCTGTTCTCGCTCGAGCACGGTCACCCGATCGACGCCCAGGCGGCGCAACTCGGCGGCTGCGGTGAGGCCTGAGGGTCCGGCGCCGACGATCACCACGTGGGTCCTCATCGGGCAGGATCCCAACCGGTGATCGCCATCACCTCGGCGTAGCAGTAGAAGCCTTGGCAGCGGCCCGCAAGCGTGCGCGTCCGGCGTCGCAACCCGTCGACGTCAGTGGCAGGCAGCGGCTCGTTGCACGCCGCGGTGATCTCCGCTGCGGTCACGTGCTCGCAATGACACACGATCCGGCCGCCCGTGCGGAACGGTCGCTCGTCACGCTCACCGAGTGGCGTCCGACGAATCGTCACGATCTCGTCCTTGGACTCGACGTCGAGCCCTGCGTGCCCGAGGAGCACCAGCGTCTCTTCGGCGAGGGCCATCGATGCCGTGAGGCCGGTCGAGCGAATGCCGCCCAGGACGACGTACCGCAGATCCGGATGCGCGCGCAGTTGGTAGTCGCTGTGCTCGGTCGCGGCCCGCAGCCCGGCATAGACCGCGGTCACCTCTTCGTCGGCCAGAGCGGGCAGGATCCGGTGGCCCTTCTCACGAAGCGACGCCAACCCGCCCGCGGTCGAACCGGTCGCTTCTCGGTCCTCGATGTCGTCGGCGGTCGGTCCGAGCATCAGGTTGCCGAACACGGTGGGAGCGACGAGCACGCCCTTGGTGTGCGATGTGGGGACCGGCAAGATCGTTCGATTGAGCAACGGGCGGGCGAGCTTGTCGAAGACGATCAGCTCGCCGCGCCGTGGTCGGATGGAGAAGCCCTCGAGGCCGAACGACCGGTGCAGCCGATCTCCCTGCAGTCCAGCGGCGTTCACGACGAACCGGGCCCGTCGGACGCGACCGTCGGTGGCATGCAGCTCCGTGATCTCGGGTCCCACGTCGACTCGATCGACCTCGAACGACGTTTCGATGGTCGCTCCGTTGGCACGGGCGTCGTGGGCGAACGCGAGCGGGGTCGTCCACGGATCGATGATGTGTTCGTCGGGGACGACCAACCCGCCGGTGAGTCCCGGCCCGAGGTGCGGTTCCAGGGATCGGACCTCGCCGCCGTCGATCACGGCGGTGGAGGTGTAGCCGTTCGCTGCCGCCTTGTCGGCCAAGCGGGGGAGTGCCGCGGCCTGTTCGTCGTCCCATGCGACCAGCACTGCGCCGGTCTCTTCCACCGAGATGCCTGCACCTGGAGCGTAGGAGCGGAGGAGATGCCACCCTCGGGCGACCAGGCGCGACTCGGTCGTGCCGGGGGTTGCGTCGAACCCGGTGTGCAGGATCGCGGTGTTCGCCTTGCTGGTGCCGGCGCCCACGTCGGGTCGCGCGTCGACCAGCAGCACCGAAACATGGCAATGCGACAAGGCGCGGGCGGCGGCACAGCCCACCACGCCACCACCGACGACGACCACGTCGAAAATGGGGTCGCAGCTGGGGTCGCAGCTGGGGTCGCAGCTGGGATGGTGCACGTTCACAGATCCATCGTCGCAGCGGCCACGCGTTGCCACGCTGCCAGTCGTTCGCCGGCTTCGTCGCCGCCGATCGACGGCACGATCACTCGCCCGGGTTCCCATGCGCCCGGGTCGGCACCGAGCCCGGCACCGCGGGCTGCGAACGAGGCGACACCCATGGCTGTGGCATGCGGCGACGGGTACACCTCGACGGGTGCCTGCAGGAGATCTGCCTGGATCTGCAGCAGGACCTCGCTGCGGGCGAGACCACCGTCGACGCGCAGACCGATCAGCGGTGAACCGAGGTCGGCGCCGGCTGCTGCCGCGAGCAGCGCGACCTGCGCCGTGATGCCCTCGATCGCGGCCCTCACCAGGTGTCCACGCTCCGTGCCGAGCGAGAGGCCGGTGAAGGCGCCGCGAGCGTTCGGCTTCCAGAAGGGTGCCGCCAGACCGGCGAGCGCCGGGACGAAGGTGACGCCTCCGGTGTCGTTCACCGACGAGCCGAGCCGGTCGAGGTCGGACGGAGACTCGATCACGCCGATGTCGATCAGCCAACTCACCGCCGCGCCCGCGGTGTACACCTGCCCGTCGAGGCACCAGGTCGTGTGGCCATCGAGTTGCCATGCCGGGCACCCCACCAACCCGTTGGTCGAACGCGTGGGTCGATCGCCGGTGGACGCGAGCAGGAACGCGCCGGTGCCGTAGGTGCACTTTGCCTCGCCGGCACGGTGACAACGCTCGGCGAACAGCGCGGCTTGCTGGTCGACGCAGGCTCCCGTCACCGGCACGTCACCACCGAACCACGAGCACGTGCCGAGCGGTGTCGCGTTGCCGACGATTGCGGGCAGCATCGCCGCGTCGATGCCGAACAGCTCGCACGCCCGAGCGTGCCAGGTACAGGTGTCGAGGTCGAGCAGCAGCGAGCGGCCGGCGGTCGCCACGTCGGTCACGAACGCTCCGCACAGTCGATGCAGCAGCCACGTATCGGTCGTCGTGATCACGGCTGTGGCGGGCACGCGCGGTCGCAGCCAGGCGACCTTCGGAGCGACGAAGTAGGGGTCGAGTTCGAGCCCGGTCACCTGGGCCAGCCACTCGGCATCGCCGGCTCGTCGGGTGCATTCACCGGCTGACCGGCGGTCCTGCCACACCACGGCGTGCCCGATCGGTGCCCCGCTGGTCCGGTTCCAGGCCAGCACCGTCTCGCCCTGGTTGGCGAGGCCGATCGCGTCGAGAGTCGGCGAGCCTGCCGCGGCGAGCGCGGCGCGGCCGGCCTGCAGGACGCTGGACCACAGCGCCTCCGGATCGAGTTCGACGCCTCCATCCGGGGTCGTCAGCACCTCGACGCTCACCTCGGCGAGACCGATGACATCGGCACCGTCGACGATGATCGCCTTCGTCGCCGACGTGCCTTGATCGATCGCAAGGACGGCCATCGTGGGTCAGCTCGCCTGGAACGTGAGCCGATGTGGCGTGCCGACGACGTTCACGTCGAGCGCGAGGTCGTCGCCGGTGCACTCGACGCTGGCTCCGTCGAACGGCAGCTGGGCCACGAAGTTGGCCAGCACCGGGCCCACGTCCATTTCGGTGCCGTCGACCGACGCTGAGGCCGTTGCGTCGGGAACGAGTGCGTCCACGGTCAGGACCGATCCGGTCACGGTGTACACACCCTCGATCGAGCCGTCCATCGACAGGTCGATGCGCGTACCGCCGGCGTCCTGGGCGAACCGGAAGTCGCCGACGACGAACGACATCCGGCCGTCGGTACCCAGCCGCAGCTCGGCGTCGCCGGTGACGACCACCGAGACCGCCGTCATCGCGCCCACGGTGTTGAAGTAGCCCTGCAGCTCCTGTTGGCTGAGGGCCCACGTGCCCGTCGGGCAGCCCGTGACCGGTCGGGGTGGGGGAACGGTGGTCATTGGGCTGGCGGTGCTGGCGGTGCTGGCGGTGCTGGCAGGTACGGAGCTGTCGTCACGACAGCCGGCGAGGCCGGCGAACGCGACCGCAGTCATCGCCGACACGGCTGCGAGGGCGCGGACCGATCGACGAGACATGGCGCGAGTCTCGCATTCGCGGTCAGGTGACGGGGACCCACGCGAGGACGAGCTGGGTGATCTTGACGTCGCCTCGTTCGAGCGGAACCTCGATCGGCTGGATCTCCTTGGCCACACCGGCCCAGCGGACGTCGATCGATGTCACGTCGTTCTCCATGTCGCCCTGCAGTTCGATCAGCTGATCGTTGAGCGACTGCACCTTGTCCTCGGCCGCGTCGAGTCGCGCTCCGGCTGCCGAGCTGCGACCGCGCTTGCCCGCTGCCCGGCCCAGCGAGCCAAAGACGCCGCCTCGGCTGCGGCGGCCACCGAAGATACCCCCGAGCACACCTCCGACGGTCGAGAGCAGTTCCTCGTTCCGTTTCCCCTCGCGCTCTTCACGCAAGACGTCAGCGCGGCCTTCGGCGGCCTGGAGCTGTTCGCGGATGCGCTTGAACCGGGTCTCGAAGCTGTCCTTCAGCTTGGCGATCTCGGCGTCGGCGCGCTCGTCGGCGGCGGTGAGGCATCGGGTGACGAATGCTTCCTCGGTCTCGCCTGGACGCGACACCAGCTTCAGTTCGCGGTTGGCGAAGAGGCGCAGTTCGCGTGAGCGAACCACGTGGTCGACGAGGTCGCGCTGCAGCTTGGTCCAGAACGCCTTCGTCTTCACCTTGGCATCGGGCAGCACATAGACGGCTGCGGCGGGGGCCTCTGTGCGGAGATCGCGCTCGTCGTGATCGACTCCCGTGGCCGTGGCCACATCGAGCAGTTCGAGCAGAGGTGTGAGCACCAGTTCGTACTCCTCGTCGTGGATCAGATCGGCAGTTTCGTCGTCGAATCGCATGGCGACCCGCGCCACCGCTGCGGCCTGCAAACGGGTGCCGCGCGGGTCGCCGCCGACGGTGGCCAACCATGGGGCCGCGATGTCGATCCAGCGCACGGGGATGTCGTCGGCGACCTCCGGAGCGAGGACCGATGCGTCGTCGTCGACGACCGGCGAAGCCGGCAGCGGGGCCGCGCCGGAGGCCTGGCCCGATGTGGGTGCCGATGTGGGTGCCGAGGTCGGCGGGGGGAACGCAGCTGCGGGCGTGGCACCAGGGCTGGCCTGCTCGGGGGCGGACTTGCGATCGGCCATCAGCACCGCGATCTGATCCCGTGTGAGCGGGCCGCGCAGATAGCTCATCGCCCACCGCGTGGTGAACAGCTCGGGCTGAT
>JAYSLK010000259.1:0-3428 GCA_043725585.1 Actinomycetota bacterium | reverse complement strand
CCTGATCGCCGCCACCGTCGTCGGTTGGAAACTCGGAGCGAACGCCGTGCTGTCGTTCTGGATCGCCTACGTCCTCACCCGACCACTGGGAGCAAACCTTGGTGACTGGCTCGCCAAAGAGAAGCAGCTCGGCGGCCTCGGCATCGGGACGCTCGGAACCAGCGCGATCTTTCTGTTCGCGATCCTCGGCACGGTGATTTACCTCGCCATCAAGCGTCCCGACGTCATCGATGACAAGACCGAAGTGCACGAGGTTGCTGCTCGTCGCCCCGAGCGCGAACGCTTGATGCTCGGCTACTTCGGCGTCGTCGCCGCAGTCGCCATCGGAGTGCTGGCATTCGCCAACAGCCAACCACACCAAGCGTTCTCCGCTCAGGAAGAAGCGCTCGGCGGGGCACCCGTCGAACAGCTCACCCCACAGCAGGCAACCGCCAACTTCGCCGCCACCGATCTTGCGGAGTTCAGCACCATTGCCCAGGACACGCTCGGTCTCGTCCAAAGCGGCGACCAAGCTGGCGCAACCACACGCATCGCCGATCTTGAGACCGCCTGGGACGACGCTCGACCTACCCTCGAACCCCTCGACGGGACAGCCTGGACGTTCCTCGACAGCGAGATCGATGACGTGCTGGCCTCAGTTCGAGCACCCGCCCCCGACGTCTCCGCCGAAGTGCAGGCGTTGACTGCTTTGGTCACGTCGCTTGCAGGTTGAACGCACACGAGACGTCATCCTCCGAGCAGATGGCTCGGTCGATCCGAGAGGGCGGCCGCGCCAGCCTCGCATCAGCGACCACTCGCCGACCTCGCGCGGTCGCGTGGTCGCCTTGACCTGGAAACACAGCACCACGCATTCCACCCGGACCGTTAATCGACTCAACCTCAGAACGACGAATCCTCGAACGTCTCGCACCAGCGACACGGCCGCTCTCACACACGATAGAGCCACCTAAACGGACCGCAGCATCTTCCGCTTGATGAACCGATTCGGCCGGTGGCAGGGTCGACACCGTCGTAGGCGACGACATAGAAACGATCGCTGCGCGAGATGATGTAGGCCATGTGATGTCATCGGCACTTGACGACGTCGGAGCCAACCCGAAGATGCGATCCTGCCGCTCGCAGCGGCAAGTCGAGTTTATGGAGCCCGTGATTGACGGTACGTCCAGCCCTTGTGGTCGTTCAGCTGCCTCCCGAGCGAAGTCGGCGCAAAATGGAGCTTTACCGGCGCGTTTGTAGGCCCTTTGGCGCCGTCCAGTCGTTCACGGCGTGGTGGTGGGAACGGTGTTCAGGGTGGCCGGGCTGTTACTGAGGCGGATGGCCTGGCCAAGGGTCAGCGGAGTGGATGGGTCCTGGCTGGCGAGTTCGAGTTCGGCGACCGTGAGGCCGTTGAAGCCGAGGAGTTGCTCGAGCGTGATGCCTTGGGACGCTGCGATCGACACGTAGGTGTCACCGTCCTGGACGATGTAGAGGGTGCCGGGTCGGTATGCAACCGTGATGTCGACGATGGTGCCGCATGATGTGATCGTTCCGGGCGCAGTCTCCTGCCGAATGATGACGTAGTAGTCGGCATCCGGGGTCTCCAGTGGCGGGGGAAGCTCAGGGAGTGCGTTGTTCTCGAGCCCTGCGGCCGCCAGGCGGCGGCGGCATCCACCCAGGACATGCCGGCCACGTTCGGAACCAACGACTCCGCCCCCGTGATCGAGCAGCTCGGAGTCGTGTTCGCCACCGCCGATGAGGCGGTCTGGCCCGGCACCGTGGTGGTGGCAGGCGCGGTGGCGGGTGCGGGCGCCGACGGATTGTCTGTTCCCGTAGGTGCTGCGGCGGGGGAGACGGGAGTGGTGTCGTTGGTGCCGATAGCGACGAGCCCCCCAACGCCAGCGAGCACGACCAGTGATGCGGCCACAGCCAAGTACGGACGCCGTGTGGACGTCTCGTTGTTGACTGCCACCAGGCGCATGGGCCGGTCGTCTGGCTCCGGAGCGGTGGCAATGATGTCGCCGAGCGACGAGCGGACGGCGCGGTCGAGGTCTGTGGTCATTGGAGTGCCTTTCGGAGATGTGTGCGGGCGCGGACGAGATGACGACGAACGGTTCCTGGCGCGACCTGGAGCAGCGCTGCGATGTCTCGCTCGCTGAGGTCCTCCCAGTAGACGAAGTAGGTGACGGTGCGCTGTGCGAGGCTCAGCGAGCTGACGGCGCGGCGGACATCAAGGAAGGTATCCGGGCTCGCGGTGGAGGTGGGTCCGACTGCGACGAGGTCGCGCCGCCATCGCCGTTCGCGTGAGCGGCGTAGGTCGTTGGCGTGGTTGGCCACCGCGCGCATCAGATACGCCCGGGGATTGGCGACGGTGTCGCCAGCGGCGACGGCGCCCGCTCGTAGGAACGCTTCGACTGCGATGTCGTGGGCGTCTCCTGGTCCGACGAGCACTGTGGCGAAGCGCATCAGATCCGCTGCGTGCTCCCGCCACAACTGGTCGGCACCTGTTGGGAGGGATCGGTCGATGTCCATCATTCAAGTAGAGGACGCCGCCGCTCGCGCCTGTGCGTGACACCACGATCGACGAACCTCATCCGGGCCAGCCACCTCGCCAAGGAGACCGTCAAACCTGGTCGTCGAGCAGCGCTCCGCTGAAGGCAGGTGAACTCCATCGATATGAGCCTTGACTCATCATGAGTGAAGAGTCATACTTGGTGGGTGTGGGAGATCGAGGTCACCGATCAGTTCGACGAATGGTGGTCGACACTGACCGACGACCAACGAGAGGCCGTCACCGATCGAGTTGACGTTCTTGCCGAGCGTGGACCCGATCTTGGTCGGCCGATCGTCGATCGAATCCACTCGTCGAGACATCAGTCGATGAAGGAACTTCGAGCCGCGAAAGGTGGTGCGTTGCGGGTGTTGTTCTGTTTCGATCCGCGACGCCAAGCGATCCTGTTGCTCGGTGGCGACAAGACGGGTGCTTGGAATGAGTGGTACGAGTGGGCGGTCCCGCTCGCCGATGACCTGTACGACGAGTATCTCCACGAACTTGAAGAGGAAGGATTGATCTGATGGCAAGAACCAAATTCTCTGAACTCCGCGACGCAGTCGTCGCGAAGCCTGGCGCTACCGAGCGGCTCGCCGCGTTGCGCGTCGAAACACTCGAAGAGATCCGTCTCTACGAGCTTCGACATGGCGAAGCAATCAGCCAGGTCGAACTCGCCGGCCGTCTCGATGTCACTCAAGGAGCGATCTCCAAGCTGGAGCACTCCGACGACGTTCGAGTGTCGACGCTGCGCCAGTATCTGGAAGCACTCGGCGCCCGCCTGGAACTGGTTGCCGTGTTCGACGACGACGCCCGCCGCGTCCCGGTCCACCTCGGCAAAGGCTCCGCAGCCTGACCGACGAGCGGCGAGAAATATGTACCATCCATGTACCAACACAACGGT
>JAYSLK010000258.1:0-10212 GCA_043725585.1 Actinomycetota bacterium | reverse complement strand
GGCGAGCCATTCCTCCACTCGGGGCAGACGGACCTTGAGCGAGTTGACGTTCCACGTGGCGATGCGCACCCCACGACCGTAGCTGCCGCTCGTGCGATGTGCAGCGGTGCCCCTGGCTCAGACGACTCGATGCCGGGGGTCAGCGGTGGCGACGGGCGCGCGGCGCCGGAGCAGTGGCTGCCTCCGGCGGTGCCGACTCACCCGCCGGTGCGGTGCGAGTCGCCTTCGCGCCGGCCTTCGGGGTCGCGGCCGCCTTCGCCGCTTTTGCAGGTGCTGCGGCCTTCGCCGGTGCTGTGGCCTTCGCCGGTGCTGTGGCCTTCGCCGGCGGCGTGGCCCTCGCCGGTGCGACGGCTGCAGCCTTGACCGTTCGTGCTGCCTTGGTGGCCACCGGGGCGGGAACGACGGGAGCGATCGCCTTCGTGCCCCGTGTCGCCTTCTTGCCTGGCGTCACCGTCATGTCCGGCGAGGCCTTCTTGGCTGGTCCAGCCGTCTTGGCTGGTCCGGCCCTCTTCACCGGCGATGCTTTCTCGGTGACCGCAGGAGCAGCGGGTGACACCGCGGTCGGGGTGTTCGCCTTCGCGACTCGAGACCGCTTCGCCGGGCCAGCAGCAGCCACCTTGGACGGCACCTCGGCCACCGGTGGGTTGGCGGCCTTTCGGCTCGGGCGGCGGCCCTTCGTCGGCGTGCGGGCACCCGAATCGTCGGCCACGGCCGCCGCTGACACTTCGGTCGTTGATGCCATGACTGCCGTCTCGGGCAGCGAAGTGGTGGGCGCTCGCTTCGCACGCTTCGGCGCTCGGCTCGCGACCGCGGGCGGCAGCGTTGCCGTGGCCATCGCAGCTGTGGCGAGATCGATGCTGCGGCGTGCCGGGGCGAAGCTCTCGACCACGAGCGTCACTGCATCGCCGATCTTCATGAACTCGCGGGCACTGCGAGGGGCTGGATCGCTCATCAGCCGCAGCGGAACGTAGCCCTTCACATCGCCCACGCGCACGTACGCGCCATGGGAGGAGTAGTTCTCGACCACCGCATTCACACTGCTGCCAAGTGGATGGTGCTCGACGAACGACAGGAACGCCATCAGGTCGTTCACCTGCTGGCCAGCCTTCGGCGCCGCGGTCGCCGCGTGCTGACGTTCTGCTGCGGCCGCAGGAGCTGCCGTCCGCGCCGGGTTGTGCGGAGTCTGGACGGGTTGTTCGCGTGCGCCGACACGCGCTCCGGGCGGTGGGGCCTTCGGCACCGGCATGGGCTTGCTTGCCTCGGCCGATCCGATCCGAGCAACACCGCGCTTGTCCGCCCGGTCCACGCGGTCGACGCGCTCGACGCGCTCGGAGCCACCCGACTTCTTGCGCTTGGCTTCTTTCATCGCGCTCCGGCTCACGGGCCCGCGCACCGGGATGCGCGGGACGAAGACCCATCCGATGTGTGGCACCGGCTTGCCCCCGATGAGACGGCCTTCGTCGAACAGCCAGTCGTACTGACCGTGGAACTCCTGGAAGGAGTCATTGGTGAGGATGGTCGCGCCGACCTTGTTGGCGATGGAGAGCACGAACGCGTCGCCACGACCGACGGCGCCCGCCGGCGGAGCGACGAGTTCGTTGTTGGCGATGGCTTCGTCGAACTCGCTCACCTCCTTGCCGTCGATGCGATGACCGAAGGTGGCGTCGACGACCACGGTGATGAGGGCATCGGGTTGCTCCTCCATGAACGCCATCACCGCCTCGTTCAGTTGGGCGAGGCTCGGTAGCGACCGACCCTCCGTGGCGATGTTGGATCCGTCAACGACGACGTGGTGAGGCATAACACGCCCAGTCAACCACGCCCGAGGGCCGTACCACCGGATCCCGTCGGGCTCGGACATCAGGTTGCGACACCTCGTCGCTACCATCGCCACCATGTCCGACCTCACCGGCCCGCTCGATCCTCCAGCTGCCCAGCTCGAGGTCACGCCGGAGGTCAAGCCCGAGGTCAAGCCCGAGGTCAAGCCCGAGGTCAAGCCCGAGGTCACGCCTGAGATCAAGGCGGTGCTGTGGGACTTCGGCGGTGTGATCCTGTCGAGCCCGTTCGAGGCCTTCAACCACTACGAGCAGCAGCACCACCTCCCTCCCGACTTCATCCGCGGGGTGAACGCCACCGATCCGCACACCAACGCGTGGGCACACCTCGAACGCAGCGACATCACACCGGCCGAGTTCGACGCAGCCTTCG
Source organism: Actinomycetota bacterium (assembly GCA_043725585.1). Taxonomy (GTDB): domain Bacteria; phylum Actinomycetota; class Acidimicrobiia; order Acidimicrobiales; family Ilumatobacteraceae; genus VFMC01. The sequence continues at coordinate 8,004 of JAYSLK010000258.1, read as the reverse complement.
CCGCCGAGAGCGAAGCCCTCGGCCACCGCGTGCCCGGTGCCGACGTGCTGGCGCTGCTGTCCGGCGAGGTGCGCCCTGCGATGGTGCGCGCCCTCGACCGGGTGATCCAGGCTGGCTACCGCACAGCATGCCTGACGAACAACGTGACCGGCGAGCACGCTTCCCGCGAACGATCCGAGACGATCAGCGCGATCATGGCGCGGTTCGACCATGTGGTCGAGAGCAGCAAGATGGGGGTGCGCAAGCCCGAGCCGCGCTTCTACGAGATCGCCTGCGAGCTCCTCGACGTGACACCGCAGCAGTGCGTGTTCCTCGACGACCTGGGCATCAACCTCAAGCCGGCTGCGGCGATGGGCATGCGCACGATCAAGGTGATCGATCCGACCGACGCGCTCGCATTGCTGTCGAGCATCCTCGAAATCGACCTGACCTGACCTGACCTGACCTGACCTGACCTGACCTGACCTGACCTGACCTGACCTGGGATCAGAACCCTTGGAAGGTGTCGTCCATCAGGTCGGCCAGCTCTTGGTCGTGGATCGCTTTCGAGCCTGTCGCTGGGCTGCCGCTTTCGACGCGGGCAACGTGACGGAGGTCGTAGCCGCGCTCTTTCACCCTCCACGTGCGGTGCTCGACGAAGCTCCACGGACCCATGTTCTCGGGCTCTTCCTGCAGCCAGACGAGGTCGCGCGCATTGGGGTACCGCTCGAGCACGGCGAGCATCTGCTCGGCCGGGAACGGGTAGAGCTGTTCGACACGGACGATCGCGACCGGCGCCTGACGCTTGGCGCGCTCACCGAACGCGTCCCACGCGACCTTGCCCGAGCAGAAGACGATGCGCTGCACTGCGGCCGGATCGGTCACCCCCGGATCGTCGAGCACTTCTTCGAAGGAACCCGTGGTGAACGAGTCGATGTGGCTCATCACGTCTTTCGAACGAAGCGGCGACTTGGGTGCGAAGACCACCAACGGCTTGCGCACCGCCCGGCGCACCTGCCGGCGCAGCAGGTGGAAGTACTGGGCGGCGGTGGTGGCGTTGACCACCTGGATGTTGTCCTCGGCACACAGGGTGAGGAAGCGCTCGATTCGGGCAGAGCTGTGCTCGGGCCCCTGGCCCTCATAGCCGTGCGGAAGGAGCAGCACGAGACCGTTCTCCTGGCCCCACTTGTCCTCCGCCGCGACGAGGTACTGGTCGATGATGATCTGAGCGCCGTTGATGAAGTCGCCGAACTGGGCTTCCCACACCACCAGAGCGTCGTGGTTCGAGTGGGCGTAGCCGTACTCGTAACCCAGCGCGGCATACTCGCTGAGCAGCGAGTCGTACACCCAGATGTCGGCTTCCTTGCCCTCGAGGTGCTGGAGCGGGATGAAGATCTGCTCGTTCTCGTAGTCGACGAGCGCGGCGTGGCGGTGGCTGAACGTGCCGCGGCGGCAGTCCTCACCGGCGAGACGCACAGGGTTGCCCTCCAGCACCAGCGAACCGAAGGCGAACGCCTCGGCGGTGGCCCAGTCGACCATGCCGGTCTCGTCGTACTGCTTGGCCCGGGCCGCGAACTGCCGACCGAGCTTGGGATGCACGGTGAAGCCCTCGGGGTAGTTCGTCAGCTGGGCAAAGATGGCGTCGAGGGTCAATCGCTCGACACCGGTCACAACGTGTGGAAGCACGCCGCGAGGGCGGGGCGGCTTGGCCGCTTTCACCTTCTCCGGGGCATGAGCGCGGGTCTCGTCGAGCGCTACTTGCAGCTTCGACTGGAAGTCGTTGAGCGCGCCCTCGGCCTCGTCGATCGTGATGTCGCCTCGCTTCACCAGCTGCTCGACGTAGATCTTGCGCACGCTGCGACGCTCGGCGATGGCCTTGTACATCAGCGGCTGGGTGTAGCTCGGGTCGTCGCCCTCGTTGTGCCCATGGCGCCGGTAGCACACCATGTCGATCACGACGTCTTTGTGGAAGGTCTGGCGGTACTCGAACGCCAAGCGCGCGACGCGGGTGCACGCCTCCGGATCATCGCCGTTCACATGGAAGATCGGTGCCTGCACCGTCTTGGCCACGTCGCTGCAGTACAGCGATGAACGCGCATACTGGGGTGAGGTGGTGAAGCCGATCTGGTTGTTGATGATCAGGTGGATCGTGCCGCCGACGCGGTACCCACTGATGTCGCTCATCGCGAGGCACTCGGCCACGATCCCCTGGCCGGCGAATGCAGCATCGCCGTGCATCAGCAGCGACAGCACCGGGAACGAGTTCGGCGGATCGATCTGGTCCTGCTGGGCGCGAACCATGCCCATCACGATCGGGTCGACGGTCTCGAGATGGCTGGGGTTCGCAGCGAGCTCGATCTTCAGGCTGGCTCCGGAGACCGACTCGTACTTGCCCATCGCCCCGAGGTGGTACTTCACGTCGCCGCTGCCCTGCACCGACGACGGGTCGACGTGACCCTCGAACTCCTTGAAGATCTGGTCGTAGCTCTTGCCCATCACGTTGGCGAGCACGCTCAGGCGGCCTCGGTGAGCCATGCCCAGCACGGCTCCGTCGAGGCCGGCGTCGGCGGAGCGCGAGAGCACCTCGTCGAGGATCGGGATCGCCGATTCGGCACCCTCGAGACCGAACCGCTTGGTGCCGACGTACTTGGTGGCGAGGAACTTCTCGAACGCCTCGGCCGAGTTGAGCCGCTCGAGGATTCGGTGCTTTTCGTCCTTGGTGAAATCGAGGTGCACCCCTTCGAGCTTCGACTGGATCCATCGCTGCTCTTCGGTGTTCTGGATGTGCATGTACTCAACGCCGATGGTGCGGCAGTATGCGTCGCGCAACACGCCGAGCAGATCGCCGAGCGTCATCCGGTCGATCCCACCAACCCCGCCGGTGAGGAACTCGCGGTCGAGGTCCCAGATGGTGAGGCCGTACGTGGCCGGATCGAGCTCCTGCGGCAACTCGGGCTGACGCCAACGGAGCGGATCGAGATCGGCGATGAGGTGGCCGCGCACGCGATGGACGCGGATGAGCGTGGCGACCTGCATCTGCTTGTGCAGCATCGCTTCTTCGCGGTTGATCGGGTTGACGTCGGAGTGCCACTTCACGGCTTCGTACGGCACGCCGAGGCTCTGGAAGATCTGCTCGTAGAACGCATGCTCGCCCATCAGCAGCTCGTGGACGCGCTTCAGGAACATGCCGCTCTCGGCGCCCTGGATGATGCGGTGGTCGTACGTGCTGGTGACCGTGACGACCTTGCTGATGCCGAGCGACCCGAGCGCGTGTTCGTCGGCACCCTGGAACTCGGCGGGGTAGCCGATGCTGCCGACGCCGACGATCACTCCCTGGCCGGGCATCAGGCGAGGCACCGACTGAACCGTTCCGATCGTGCCCGGGTTGGTGAGCGTGACCGTGGCGCCCTGGAAGTCGGACACCGCCAACTTGTTGCTCTTCACCTTGCGGATGAGCTCTTCGTACGCGCTGAGGAAGTCTGCGAAGTCGAGCCCCGCCGCATCACGCAGCACGGGCACGACGAGCGTGCGTGAACCATCGGCCTTGCTGACGTCGACGGCGAGGCCCATGTTCACCTGCTCGTTGCGGATGAGGCGTGGCTTGCCGTCGGCGCTCTCGGCGTAGGTGTTGTTCATCGACGGCACGGCATCGCCGATGGCGCGCACGATGGCGAAACCGATGAGATGGGTGAAGCTGACCTTGCCCTGTCCGCTGCGGCTGCGGTACCCGTTGATGACCTTGCGGTTCACCTCGAGCAACTTCGCAGGAACGTTGCGGAAGCTGGTGGCGGTGGGCACCGACAGGCTGCGCGCCATGTTGGCGGCGATCGCCATCCCGGCGCCACGGATGGGCTCGCCGACGTCGTCGCCGACGACCAACGTGCCATCGCTCGGGGCGACGCGGGCCGGCGAGAGCGCGGCCGGCGAGAGCGGTGCGGCGACAACGGCCGCGGGCTCGGGATCGGCAGCGGGCTCGGCCGGGGCGGCGCCCACCGCTGCCGGTACATGCGCGACCACAGCCGCCGGGCCGCCGAAGGTGACGGGCGCATTGCCGCGGTAGTCGGAGAAGAACTCTCGCCACGATTCGCTCACCGACTCGGCATCGGCGACGTACTGGCCGTACATCTCATCGACCAGCCAGGAGTTGGCGCCGAAGTCGTGGGTGCCGTCCTGAGGTTGGCTCGCGTGATTCGTTGCAGTCATCGCGGTCGATCGTACCCGTCGGTCATCTGTTCGACCGTGCGCTGGCGCCCGAGAATCGCCTGCAAGGCAGCCACATCACGACATCGCCATCCTGGGTCACGTCCGACGAAAGAAGTTCACGCGGAGGAGTGTTTTCACAAGCCTTGACTTGTATTATTCACGGCATGAGCACCCGAGTCTTTGCACCCCTCGCCCTCGCCGCTGCGGTCGTCCTCGCCTCCTGTGGCGGTGGCAGTGAGAGCACCGGCACCACGCTGCCGGCCGACGTCACCATCACCGCGGTCGAAGGCATCGCCTGGGACGCCACGGACTACACGGCTTCGGCCGGCGAGGTGACCATCGCCGTGGCCAACAACTCGAGCTTGCCGCACAACCTGCACATCGTCGATCCCTCGGGCACCCAGTTGCCCGACGTGTGGGACATCCCCAGCCGCGGCGACACGGCCAGCGACACCGTCACCCTGTCGGCAGGCGTCTACACGCTGATCTGCACGATCCCGGGCCACAACAAGATGAAGTCGACCCTCACCGTCAGCTGACCGTCGTCGCAACACACCGCGATGAGAGATGAGTGCCGCTCGCGCACCTATCTCTCACATCTCGTGTCGAACAGACAGGCTGCACAGCGGGCGATGAGACATGAGTGCGCCACCGCCACTCATCTCTCATCGCGGGGCTGTCAGGCGGGGATGGCGCGGATCGACACGGGGATCGCGCTCATCACGGGCATTCCGGTGATCGGATCCCAACCGCTGTCGGCGTCGATCAAGGCCGAGGTGCTCGATCCGAACTCGTTCAGGCGACCGGGCTCGTCGGGCAAACCACCCCACGCGTGCGCCATCGAGATCGCTCCTTGGCGAACATCGGGCGAGGCCTTCACCACGGCACGAATCGCACCGGTCGGCGATGCCAGCTCGATCGTGCCGCCGTCGGCGATGCCGGCCGCAGCGAGGTCGTCGGGATGCATGTGGGCGAAGTTGGTGCCTTCGCGCGTCCGCAGCACCTCGAGCTCGCGACCCGACGAGTTGAACACGCTCTTCAGACGGCGCGACGTGACGCGGAAGGTGTGCCGCTCGGGATCGAAACCGTCGAGCACGGAGCCCGACGTGGTCTCACGGAACACGTCGGCCAGCTCGTCGGCGATGCCCTCCGGCGCGAGGTTCAGACGCGCCGTGCTTCCCTGATCTGCCGCTGCCACCACCGTGGCGAGCTCGGGATGCACGCGGGCACCGTGCTCGCGCACGTCGGCCAGGGGCACCTTGGAGTTCGCGTAGATCAGGTCGAGCACGTCGTCGGCATCCACGGCGGCGCCGGGTTCGATCGTGCCTCCGGGCAACGGGATCGACACGCCCAGCCGAGCCGCGACCTCGCTGTAGAGCTGCCACTCCTGCCACAGATCGCCCTCGGGCCGCAACACCGCAGGGGTGTAGTTCGTGTAGGCCTGCGGGAACCAGCGGTCGATCGTGGTGGGCACGTCGGGGCGTTCGAGGCTGAGCGTGCTGGCGATCACGTAGTGGGCGGTCTTGGCCGTGGCCGACATGTTCGCGTCGACCACGACGTGCAGATCGAGTTGTCCCAACGCCTCGACGGTCTTGCGTTGGTCGGGCCACGCCACCACCGGATTGCCCCCGAGGGTGAACAACGCTCGCACCTGACCGTCGCCCTCCAGCAGGATCTCGTCGGCGAGCACACTCGTGTTGGCCTCGCCTCGGAACGAGTGGAGGTTGTGCACCCGCGCCGGGGTGCCCTTGGTGAGCGCGTCGACGCTCGGGGTGTACGCCTGTGCTCGCAGCGGCGATGGCGGCGTGAACGACCCACCCGGATTGGCGATCTGGTCGCCTTCGCGGTTGTAGCGACCGAGCAAGGTGTTGATGGCCATCGACAGGTGCTCGGTGAGCAGGCTGTGTGGCGCCATGTTCGGGCCGGTGCCCGTGCTGACTGCGCCGCGTCGACGCCCGCCGAACTGGCGCGCTGCTTCGATCATGTCAGCCGCAGGAACCCCGGCGCGGTGCTCGACGTAGTCGGGTGTGAACACCTCGACCGCCGCAGCCAGCTCGTCGAGACCGGTGACCCAGCGATCACAGAACTCGCGGTCGATCAGATCGTCGACGAACAACTGGCGGATGATGCCCGACAGCAGGGTCGGGTCCTCACCCGGGCGCACCTGGAGGTGGAGGTCGGCGTAGGCCGCCAGCTCGGTGCGTCGCGGATCGATCACGATCAGGTACATTCCGTTGGCCTTGGTCGCCCGCAGGCGCACGAGGGGGTTGTAGCTCGGCACGCCACCTGGGTACGAGTAGGTGCTCACGAGCGTGTTGCAGCCGATCACCATCGCACTGTCGCTGGTCTCGAACTCGTGCACCCCGGCGAGCCACACGCCGTGGCGCATCGGGGCCACGCCCTTGGCCGGCTGGTCGATCGAGGCAGACGTGTAGAAGCTGGTCGATCCGATCGCCTGGTGGAAGGCCTTGGCCACGGGAAGCCCCGTCGCGTTCTGGTACGCCGCAGTGCCGCAGTACGTGGCCAGGCTGCGCGGCCCGTGACGCTCGAGGATCGCCGCGACGCGATCGGCGATCTGATCGAAGGCGAGTGGCCCGGCGATCGGGTCGTAGGCCCCGGTCGCAGAACGGACGAGGCTCTGGCGGAGCCGCCCGGCGTGGTGGTGCTGGTCGCCGAGGTGACGACCCTTCACGCAGGTGTACCCCGCATACATCGGATCGTCCTGTACGCCATGGATCCCGACCACGCGTTCACGGCCGTCGGACCCCGTCGCGATGTCGACGTCGATGGCGCACCCGGCATGGCAGAACCTGCAGAAGGAACGACGCGTCTCGAGTTCGTCACTGGTCACTGGCAAAACCCCCATTGCGACATCTGAACTAGCGGCGAACGGTAGTCGCTGATGCGCGAACGAGCCGCCCCGGAGGGCGGCTCGTCACGAACGTCGGATGTCGCTGGATGCGGCCGGGCCGTCGCCCGACAGCTCATGCCTTGAAGAAGATCTCCGTGAGGATGAGGAAGATCGCCCACAGACCGAAGGCACCGATCAACGGGTTCCTGACGCCAGGACCGTCGTACAGCATGTTGATGCCCTTGTTCGGCTGGGTCTTCCACGGCATCAGGCCGAGGGCGTTCAGTTCGAGCACGACGACGAGCGCCAATGCGATCAACCAGAAGATGCCGAGCTCGGCGCCGCTGAGGACGTTGCCGGCCGAAGGCGCGTGCCCGCGGTACACCATGAAGAACAGCATCGACACCGAGAAGATCGCGTTCTGACGGCTAGCCATCAGTGCCTTGCGGCCCGCAGCCGCTGCAGCGGGGTTGGCCTCGCCGCCGGAGAGCAGCGTGGCGGCATTGGCGAGCACGATCTTCTGATTGCGCCAGATGACGCCCCAGACGTTGAGCATCATGATGATGCCGAGCAGCATGCCGAGACTGATGGCGATGCCGCCGGCGGACTTGCCGAAGCCTTCGGAGAAATAGTTCTCCGTGATGATCGTGATGAGGATGCCGGTCACGAACGTGCTGACGGCAGCCCAACGGAACCACCACAGGGCCCGGCGGGCAACCTTGTCGATCGCGATGTTGCGGGCTTTGCCCTCATCGCCGAACGCCGCAAACGCAGGCACCTGGACGAAGTTGAAGTAGTACAACAACCCGATCCACATGATGCCGACAAGGATGTGCAACCACCGGAAACCGAAGTTGCCGAGATCGGTGCGACTGAAGAAACCTGTGTATTCCGCGAGCACGTGGAGTACCCCCCTCTTGTGTAAATCCGAACGATTGCGAACGTATCACCGCCGCGGCTCCCGCGAGCGA
>JAYSLK010000257.1:0-9774 GCA_043725585.1 Actinomycetota bacterium | reverse complement strand
CGATCTGGTGGAACGAGCAGAGGCCGTCGCCGACCAGGCGAGCACTCGGCTGGAGGGGGAACGGCTCGTGGTGAGCAAGAACTTCCTCACCCAGGTGCTCGGCTGCGAAGCGAAGCACCTCATGCCCGACACGTTCGAGTGGACACCCGCCAACGCTCGGGGCTTCGTGTCGCACAAGGCGATCGAGCTGGGTGCGCACTGGCAGGGCGAGGCGGTGCCCGAGGTGCTCGTCGACGAGGCGCTCGCCCGCTTGGCCGACCAGGCGAGCTTCCAAGGCGACTTCATCGCCGGTCTCGGCGACGGCGGTCGTGCCGAACTGCGCGCTGGCGCCGTGGAGCGGGTCACACGGTTCATGCAGGACTTCCCCCCGCTCCCGTCTCGCTCACAACCCGTGTTCGAAGCAAGAACTCGCTGGAGCCCGAAGGGATGCGTCGAACTGGTGGGCAAGACCGATCTGGTGATCGGCAAGCCAGACGGGCGAGTGAGCACAAAGCTCGTCATCGATTTCAAGACCGGCTGGCCCTCCCCCGGGCATCGCCACGACCTGCGGTTCTACGCATTGCTCGAGACGCTGACGCGACGCGTGCCGCCGCGGCGACTGGTCACCTTCTACCTCGACTCCGCCGAGGCAGACATCGAAGACGTCACCCCGTCGGTGCTCGAGACCGCGCTCGCTCGCTTGGAGGGCGCCCTCAGCCGCCACGCCGAGCTGACGGTCGGCAAGGTCGAGCCGGTGAAGCGTGTCGGCACGAGCTGTCGATGGTGCCCTGGCCTGGCCGAGTGCAGCGAGGGCCGTCAACACCTGGCGATCGTCGACGACGACGGCAGCCAGGGCTTCGACTGAGCCCGGGCCAGTCGGGCGTCAGTTGATCACGCGCACCTCGTCGCCCACCTCGAGCCAGTCCCACACCCTCACCGCATCGTCGGGCAACACCCGCAGGCATCCAGCAGACTGTCCGCGCATCCACAGCTCCCCCACCGACTCCCACGGCTGCACGCTGGTGCCGTCGCGGTACGTGGGCACCGAGTGGAACGCGATCCGTGCGCCCTGCTGTTTGCCGTAGGTGAACGCCACGAAGTGTGTCATGAAGCTCGTCGGTCCGCTCAAGGTGGAGAAGGCTTCCAGGTCCTTCGCGTACACCGGATACGTGCCGGCGTCGGGTTGGGTGATCGCTCCGGTGAACGGGAACTCGTACACGGCCCGTCCCTCGTCGCACAGCCACGCGCGCTGCCGATCGCGGTCGACCGCCACGGCACGCGGCGTGGTCGGGCAGAACGCCGAGAGGTACGGCGAGATCGCGGCCTTGCCCGTCGGTGCATCCGCGACCGGCACACCCGCGGCCGGCACATCCGCGGCCGGCACACCCGTGGCCGGCACATCCGTGGCCGGCACATCCGCGGCCGGCACATCCGTGGCCGGCACGTCGGTGGCCGGTGGGAGACCGAGGGTGCCGTCGGGCATCGTCGACTCCACGGTGCCAACAGGCTCAGCTGCGGTCGATGCCGTCTCTGCCGTCGATGCCGTCTGCGCCTCGGCGCGGGCCAACGGGTCGCCCGCGTCGACTCCACAACCGGCGAGTCCCACCATGCTGAACACGCCCACCAGTGCGAGGCTGACAGATCGAAGCTTCATCGACGATCGGGGGTCATCAACGCGATCGGCAGTCCCAGGCCCGCGCCACTTCGGAACGACGCGATCTGCCGGCCGGTTTGTACCGCAGCCTTGGGTGGCGACAACAGCTCGGGGCCCAGTCGGGCTGCGACGTCGTGCAGATCGTCGACGATGAAGACGAAGCCCCACAGCGACGCGTGCGGAGCGGTGACGCGGTCGGTCTCGACCACCTCGACGATCATGGGTCCCAACCGGTGGAATCCCTGACGCACCGCACCCAACTCGCGGATGCGCTTCAGCGGTTCGCCGGTGACGCGCTCTATGGCCCCGCACGTGCGCTCGAGCGACGAGGTCATCACCACCACATGATCGAACGACGTGGCTCCCAACGCGTGATCCCACGACTGCCCCTCGAACGCATCGACCGCGTCGTGTTCAGTCGCGATGCCGTCGATCGATGCCGAGTGATCGGGCGAATCGGTCAGGGTCCAGATGGACAAGGTGGTGGGCATGTCGTCGTCGGTGAAGCGCAGCGCGATGCCACCGATCCACGAAACGCAGTCGACGATGCGAAGGCCGATCGAGCGCCATGGTGCCGTTGGACCGGTGATGGTGAGCGCGGTCAACGACGTCATCGCTCGCCACCCAGCTGCCACCACAGGTACGACAGCATGTCGGTGCCTTCGTCCACCCGCATCGACGCCGGTTTGCCGACACCGTGCCCCGCACGGCCCGCCTGCCACAGCAACACCGGACGCTCGTGCTGATCGGCTGCCGCGTGCTGCATCACGGCAGCCATCTTGCGCGCGTGAAGCGGGTCGACCCGGGTATCGCCCTCGGCGGTCGTGAACAGAACCGAGGGATAGGTCTGACCGCGAGTCACGTGGTGGTAGGGCGAGTAGGCGTGCAGCCAGCCGAACTCCTCGGCGATGTCGGGGTCGCCGTACTCGTCGGTCCACAGCCGGGCGATCAGGAACTGCGGGAAGCGGATCATGTCGAGCAACGGCACCGCACACCACACGGCTCGAGCGAGGTCAGGCCGCTGCGTGAGCGCTGCGCCGACCAGCAGACCGCCGTTCGAGCCACCTACCAGGGCCAGCTGCTCGTGGCTCGCCATCCCTTGCGCGACCAGCCAGTCGCCGGCCGAGTGGAAGTCGTCGAACACGTTCTGCTTGCACTCGCGGCGACCTGCCGTGTGCCAGCGCTCCCCGTGCTCGTACCCGCCGCGAAGACCTGCGATCGCCCACACGCCACCTGCGGTGCACCACGCGGCGAGGTTGGGCGTCCAGGCGGGCGATTCGGCGATCGCGAACCCCCCGTAGCCGTTCAGCACCGCTGGAACAGAGGGTCCTGGAGTCACATCGGCACGGTGGATGAGGAACAATCCGATCTCGGTGCCGTCGAGCGACGGATAGGTCACATGGTTCACGACGAGCTCGGGCAGGGCGGTCGGATCAGGCGGCTGAGGACACCATCGTCGGAGCTCTGGTCCGGTGAGCTTCCAGACCGAGGTGGGCTCGGTGAACGACGACACAGTCACGAACACCTCGTCGACGCCGTGCCGCGACGACAACCCGGCGATCGACACGACGCCCAAATCCTCCACGAGTGACACACGTTCACCCTGCATCGTCCACCGTTCGAGGGTGTCGACCGCGGCGCGGCTCATGACCACGACCAGTTCGTCGCCAGCGAGCGCAGGGCCGCTCAACACAACGTCGACGGGCTCGGGCACCACGGTGCGCCACTCGGCGAGCGACGCATCGCTGAGCGAGGCCGTGACGATGCGGCCGTTCGGGGCATCGATCGTGGTGCGGCCCACGATGCCGTCGCCACCGAACCGCATCGACGTGTTCGCATCGATGCCCTCGACCACTACCTGCCAGGTCTGCGACTCGATCTCGAGCAGGTGCACGTCGACTCGATTCCACCCCACCGACAGCTCCACGAGCAGGTGAGTGCCCGCCGGGGACGCAACGACCTGTGCCCATGCTTCGGGGATCGGCAACCGATCGAACACCACCGGGTCGTCGGCGGGGTCGCTGCCGATCGTGTGGTGCCGGACGTGGCGGTGGTAGTTGTCGCCTTCTGGATATCGCGTGTACCAGAACCCGGACCCATCGGGCTGCCAGGCCACCGAGCACGCTCGTGTGTGCGTGATGCGCAGATGGCCGAGCTGGCCCGACGCGACATCGAGGAGGTGCAACGTGCTTTCTTCGGTACCGCCTTCGCTCAATCCGACAGCGACCAGGGTGCCGTCGTCGTTCGGCTCGAACCAGTCGATCGCTACCGCAGCATCGGCCGCCATCGAAGCGGGATCGAGCAGCACTCTTGGCGGCACAGCCGGGTCGGTGGCCGAGCGGACCACCAAGGCGAACTGATCGGAACCCGCTGCCCGCTCGAGCACGAAGATGTGGTCGCCGTGCGCGGTGCAGCTCATCACGGTGGGCAGCCCCACGAGCGCTGAAAGGCGCCCGTGCCAATCGTCCCGGTGGGGACGGGCATCGAGCGCCTGTCTCGTGTCTGCGTTCTGGGCGGCCACCCAGTGTGCCGTCTCGGCCGAATCTCCGTCTTCGAGCCACCTGTAGGGATCGGCGAGCTCGAGGCCGTGGATCACGTCGACGACCTCCTCCCGTCGGGTGGGCGGGGGAGTCACTGGCTGAGGTTCAGCCTCGTCCCATGTTGGGACGCTTGCCGTGGTTCGCCTTCGAGCGGCGCATCTTCGCCTTCTTCTTCTTCGTCTTCTTCGACATGGTGGACAAGCCTAACGGTCCGCTGGTGACGTTCCCACTGCCGCTGGGAGAGGCGCCGCCAGATCGCTGCATCCGTTGATGTCGAACGGCTGGCAATCAGGACCAATGCCCGTGTCGCTGCGGTGACACAGGACGCATCATGCAATCGACATCAGCATCAGCGGCTGGCATCCAACTCAGCAAGGAGGCACGACGATGATTGCGTACCTGGTTGAACGGGTGTATTCCGATCCGACACGACCGAACGCGATGCTGTCGATCTGGTCGTCGTTCGAGCGGGCCCAGGCCTGGGCGGAGCGGCACCGGGCCGATGCAGCCGACGCGGATCTCGCCATACGCGTTCGGGAGATCGGCCCCCCAGCGCACGGTGCGTGAGGCTGAGGGCACCAGCAGAGTCGACGGTCAGACCTTCGAGCCGGCCGGGGCGGTCGTCCAGGCGAGCAGGTGATCGACCGAGCGGGTGTTGATGATTCGATCGATCGGCACCTCGCCATCGGCCGCGATCTTGGCCCCGTAGGGCAGCCACTCCAACTGTCCGGTGGCATGCGCATCGGTGTCGATCGAGAACATGCAGCCGTGCTCGAGCGCCACGGCGAGCAGCTCCGGCGGCGGATCGAGCCGCTCGACCCGGCTGTTGATCTCGACGGCCGTGCCGAACGCCGCGCACGCGGCGAACACGTAGTCAGGGTCGAACTGCGACGGTGGGCGCCTGTCGACCAGGCGTCCGGTGCAGTGCCCGAGGATGTCGACGTGTGGCGACGCCACCGCGCGCACCATCCGCTCGGTCATCTGCCGGCTTTCCATCTTCAGCTTCGAGTGAACGCTGGCGACCACCACGTCCAGCCGCTCGAGCATGTCGTCGTCGAGGTCGAGCGTGCCGTCTTCGAAGATGTCGACCTCCATGCCGGTGAGGATCCGGAACGGGGCCACCCGCTCGCGCAGCACCTCGATGTCGGCGATCTGCGCCTCCAACCGATCCCGGTTCAAACCGTGAGCCACCGTCAGCCGCGGCGAGTGATCGGTGAGGACGATGTACTCGTGACCCAACTCGATCGCAGTGCGCACCATCGATTCGATCGTCGCCCCACCGTCGCTCCACTTGCTGTGCATGTGGCAGTCGCCCTTCAATGCTTCGACATAGGGCCGAGCGTGATCGGCGACCTCGACGCGGGTTTCGGCCTCGAGCTTCGACAGGTAGGCCGGAGTCTCCCCCGTGTCGTCGCTCGCGAGCGCCTCGCGGATGAGCGTCGCCGACGCGTCACCCACACCGGGCAGTTCCTTCAACGTGCCGGCGGTTGAGCGCCGGCACAGCTCGTCGAGGGGCATCGCCCGCACCGTCTCCATCGCTCCCGCGAATGCCTTCACCTTGAATCCGTTGGCGTGCGACCGGTCGAGGTAGTGCATCACCCGTTCGAACGCTGCCACCGGTGTCATAGCGACACTGTAGAGAACAGCGGAGCGCCCGATGGTGCAGATTCGCCGGGCCCACGGCGCGGGACCGGGTGTGGGAGCAGCCACCGGTAGCCTGAGCGCCTCTTATGGAACGCTTCGGCCTGGTCGGTCTCCCCAACGCGGGCAAGAGCTCGCTGTACAACGCACTCACCGGAGGAGGCGCGCTGGCCGCGCCGTACCCGTTTGCAACGAAGGACCCCAACATCGGCGTCGCCAAGGTGCCCGATGAGCGACTCGACCGCTTGTCGGCCATGTCGAAGTCGAAGCAGACCGTGCACGCCTCGGTGCAGGTGGTCGACATCGGCGGCCTGGTGGAGGGCGCATCGAAGGGCGAAGGTCTCGGCAACAAGTTCCTCGCCAACATCCGCGAGGTCGATGCGATCGTGCTGGTGCTGCGCGCGTTCGAAGACGACGACGTCACCGGCCCCAGCGATCCGCTCGACCATCTCCACGTGGTCGAGATCGAGCTCGCGCTGGCCGACCTCGAAACCGTCGGCAAGCGACTCAACCAGGCCACGCGGCAGTCGAAGCTCGACAAGAGCCTCGGCGACGAGATCGAGGCCCTGCAGAAGGCGTACGACGCGCTGAGCGATGGTCGGCCGCTCTATCGGGCCGGACTCAAGGCCGAGCACAAGGAGATCCTGGCGCCGCACTTCCTGCTCACCAACCGCCGCGTGCTCGTGGTGGTGAACGTAGGTGATGGCGACCTCGATCGGGTCCCCGAGATCGAACAACGCGTGCGCGACGAGTTCACGTCGGCCGGCGACAACGTCGAGGTGATCGGCATGTGCGTGCAACTCGAAGCCGAAGCAGCCACCATTGCCGACCCGGTCGAGCGCGCCGAGATGCTGGAAGGTTTCGGCATGGGCGAAGGCGCGTTGTTCCGGATGGTGCGTTCCGCGTATCACCTGCTGGGTCTGCGCACGTACCTCACCACGGGCGAGAAGGAGTCGAGGGCCTGGACGTTCTACGCCGGCTCGAGCGCTCCCGAATGTGCTGGCCGAATCCACAGCGACTTCCAGCGCGGCTTCATCAAGGCCGAGGTCATCCACTGGGACGAACTGCTCGAGATCGGCAGCTGGAACAAGGCCAAGGAGCTGGGCAAGATCCGCGTGGAGGGCAAGGAGTACCACCCCGCCGACGGCGACGTGATGGAGTTCCGCTTCAACGTGTAGCAGGGGTTTTGCGGCCTCGGCAGTCGCGTCGAAAAGGCTGTGACCTGGTCCTTCGTGTCTGTTGATGTCCGCCGAGTAGTACCGAGTCCGCAGAAGCTGCGTACTTTCTGCGTACTCGCGACCTGTTGCTGAACACGCGATCGCGCACGCCGCGCGCGTCAATCCGGCAACATGGGGTCGTGCACGCACGCCTTCACCTCCTGGACTCTCCGGATCTGGCGCCTGACACCCTCGACTCGTACCAGCCGCCGGTACCTGACAGCTTTGGCATCTTGTGTAGGGCGGAAATCGGCCCGGACGACAGCGATGGTCACGAGGCCTTCTACGTCACTGTCTGCTCACCACGCTGGCTGGCCTGGGCAACGATGACCGAGAACGCCAAGGGGTTCGAATTCGTCCGCCATCGGTTGGCGGTCGATCGTTGGGATCCGTCGCTTTTCCGTCGCGCCATTTCAGACCTCTGCATTCATACGTCGGGCGAGAGTTGGCCGGACGTTGCCGTGAAGCTCAGCCGCTACCTCCACTGGGAGTTCGAGGACTACTCAGCTTGAGACAACCAATCGCGCTCCGCCGAAACTGGCGTCGCGATCGTCCACGAACCTTTGGTGCATGTGTGTGGTCTCCGAGATTTCTTTGGCGTTCGGTGCTGCGCTTTGGGCGCGATTGCCTCTGTAGGTAGGTGACGAGGAGGTCACCGATGAGCGAGGCAACGACGAACGGACCGAGGGACCCGATGAACGAGCGGCTGACGTTCACGGTCGACGAGGTGGCTCGACTGCTTGGCGTCTCCCGGTCTGGCGCGTACGACTCGATCACCCGCGGCGAGATCCCGTCGTTCAACATCGGCCGGCGAGTGCTGGTGCCCCGGGAAGCGCTTCTCGAGATGCTCAAGCCTCGACCCCGCCGCCGTCCCGACGGCCCGTGGGGGCGTGGAAGGCTGTAGGGCATGGCGTACGTCCGCCGACGGCTCCTCAAGGACGGCAAGACCGTCGTCTACCTCGCCATGTGGCGCGAGCACGCGCAGGGCAAAGAGCTGTCGAGGTCGTTCGAGCGCAAGGCCGACGCCGAGCGGCACCTCGTCGACATGCAGCACCGGCTGCTGACGGGCACCTACGCGCCGCCTCGGCTCGGCCGCACGCCGTTCTCCGACGTCGCGCTGCGCTATCGCCAGCGGGGCAACTGGCGGCCCCGCACGCACCGCACGGTCGAGGAACGGCTGCGCTACGCGATCGCCCACTTCGGCGACCGGCCGATCGCGTCGATCCGCAAGGGTGACATCCAGTCGTTCGTCAGCGGACTGCCGCTCGCGCCGAACACGGTGCGGGTCGTGATGCAGCACGTCTCCGGAGTGTTCAACACGGCACTCGACGACGGCCTCCTCGGCGGACGCAACCCGTGCGATGGCGTCCGGCTGCCGAGAGTCGATGCGCCGCCGATCTTCCCGATGTCGATCGACCAGGTCGATGCACTCCTCGCCGCGACGACCGAGCCGTTCAAGGCGGCCATCGTGATCGGCGCTGGCCTCGGCCTGCGCCAGTCGGAAGCGGCCGGCCTCACCGTTGATCGGGTCGACTTCCTCCGCCGCTCGGTCACGATCGACCGCCAGTGGCAGCAGGCGACGGGCTCGGCGCCGGGAGCGTTCACCTCGCCGAAGACCGAAGCGAGCACGCGCATCGTGCCGGCGGATCAGTGGGTGCTCGACCATCTCGCTGCACACATCCAGCAGCACGGCCTCGGCGCCGACGGTGTGCTCCTCCATCGCGACCGCATGCCGTTCGACTCGGCCAAGTTCGGGTACGAACTGCGAGCAGCTCGTCGACGCGCCGGGGTGCCCGAGTCGATCACCTTCCACGACCTGCGCCACTTCTTCGCCAGCGCCCTGATCCACGCCGGTTGCAACGTGAAGCAGGTGCAAGCGGCGCTCGGTCACAAGTCCGCCAAGGTCACCCTCGACATCTACGGCCACCTCTGGCCTGGCGAAGAAGACCGAGTCCGCGACGCCATCGGCCGCCTCTTCCGGCCTGAGAGCTTGCGCGCTGCCGACAGCTGACGCCTCGGGCCACCCGCGCTGGCCCGTTGGTCTCTCGCCACGCTTCAACAGCAGGCAGACTGAGCAGATGGTCGTTCCGGAGTTGATGACTGTGGTGACCACTGAGGGCACCCTCGATCATTGGCAGCTGACTCACTCTGTAGTGGCGCCCCGTGGCCATCGTCTGATCTTGAGGAGCCCGAGCGATGTTGAGTGGGCGGCGGAGGCCAGCGACGTCTTCGAATGCTTGATGGTCCTGCGACAGCAGCTCGAGCCTGAAGGCGTGCGACTGTGCTGTCACGGCTCGCGTCTCGACGCCTGGGCCTCGGGCATGCAGCGAGACATGGGGTCGGGTTTGAGCACCTATCTGCTGGATGGTGTTGCCAAAGGGGAACGTCCACCGGCGGTGCCAACGCTCGAATTTGCGCCACCCGAGCTGGTGGTCTCCCGTGATGATCAGATCGCGTGGCACAGCGACTGGCGCAGCCGCGGGGCTTGATCGTCGCTCGGCGACTCTCGCGTACGCGAGAGTTGAAGATGGATCACGATGAGTCCGACGATCGATACAACCGCCTTCTGCAGCGGCATCCAGTCGGCGATCTGTCCGCGGGCGAGCTGGAGACGTGGGTCGCTGCGGTTCTATCCAGTGTCGGCGACGAGGAGGGCGTCTCGGGTCTCGTCGTGCAAACCCATGAACGAGTTGCGGGTGTCGACGGAACCTACGACCTCGACGCAACGGTTCGATTCCGAGCC
>JAYSLK010000256.1:0-2264 GCA_043725585.1 Actinomycetota bacterium | reverse complement strand
CAGGGTCGAGTCCGTCCACGACGTCGACCACGATCACGGTCACGTTGTCGCGCCCCCCGTTGTCGACCGCGACGGCCACGAGGGCATCCGCGCAGTCCTGCGGTTGGACGTTGGCCAGGATGATCCGGTGGATCTCGTCGTCATCCACCTCATCGACGAGGCCGTCGCTGCACAGCACGAAGCGATCGGCGCGCACGAGCGGCATCAACCACGAGTCGACCCTGACCGTGGGCTCGATGCCGAGGGCCCGGGTGACGATGTTGCGCCGCGGGTGGGCGCGAGCCTCGGCCTCGGTGATGTGGCCCGTAGCGAGCAGTTCCTGCACGTAGCTGTGATCGACGGTCGCACGGGTGAGTTCGCCCGCACGGGCGAGATAGACCCTGCTGTCGCCCACGTTCACGATCGCAAACTGTTCGGGCCGGCCGTCGGTGGCCGGCAGCACTGCGATCGCCGTGAGCGTGGTGCCCATGCCGCGCTGTGCAGCGTTGATGTGCGCCGTCTGGAAGATGGCGGCGTTTGCTTCCACGACCGCAGCGACGACGACGTCAGCGCTGGTGGCGCCGGCCTGCAGCCGGTCGCGCATTGTGGTGGCCGCAAGGGCGCTGGCGACCTCGCCTGCTTGGTGCCCGCCCATGCCGTCGGCGACAGCGAACACCATCGGCTCGGCGACGAATGCATCCTCGTTCTCCACGCGAACGCGGCCGGCGTCTGTGGCTGCGCCCCACACGAGGGCCGCCATCAGGAACCCTCCAACACGGTCGACCCGATCTGCAGCCGGTCGCCGATCGTCATCGGCTGCACGCTGCCGAGGCGGGCACCGTTCAGGTAGCTGCCGTTCGTCGAGCCGAGATCCTCCACGTACGTCACGCCGTCGATTGCGTACAGGCGAGCGTGGTTGGCCGACACGAACGCATCGTCGGGGATGCAGATCGTGCAGGTGGCCAGGCGGCCGATGCTGAGCTCGCCGACGAGCGCGAACTGAGCACCCTTGCGCTCCCGTGGTTGAACGACGACGAGTCGGGTGACCTGGCCCCGCTTCGCACGCTTCTTGTGGACCACCTGCGGGGGCGCCGGCGCAGGCATCGTCGGATCCATCTCCTGCATGGCGACTGCCACGAGGTGACCCGCACGTGGGCCGCGCACTTCGCTCCACACCGCCCACAGCACGCGCGCGAAGAAGAGATACAGCAACGCGAGCAACGCGTAGTTGAGGATCTCGAGGACGGAATCGGTCATGCCGACGCGGACGATGCCTCGAAGCGGAGATGAGAGCTGCCGAGGCTGATGATGTCGCCGTCGACCAGCACGCGCTGGCCGTCGATGCGCAACCCGTTCACCTTGGTGCCGTTGGTGGAGCCGAGGTCGACGATCGTGATCTCTGACCCTGGATGGATCTCAGCGTGACGACGGCTGACATTCGGATCGTTCAGTGAGACCGTGGACTCGGGGAGGCGTCCGATGGTGACGACACGGTGTCCCACCGTGACACGCTCGCCGGACGGAAGTTGCAGGCGTCCGACCGATGAACCGATCCGGTTCGCGTTGTACGTCGGGGCAAGCGCAGGGTCGTACGCCGGCGGCTGCAGAACCGATGATGCTGCCGGCGCCGCCGGCGCGAACGGATCGATCAACTGCGGTGCCTCCACGATCGCGAAGCTGCGATCGCTGTACCCGGGCGAAACGGGTGCGGCAGCCGCCGGCGTGTACGGCGCCGCGGCCTGGCTGTCTTCGCGAAGGTGCGATGCGATGCCGAACCGGCCGGGCTTGAGAGAGTTGTCGACCACGATGTCGACCGACACCGCTCCGACGAAGTGGTAGCCCTCGTCGCGGGCGTACTCCCGAGCCGCCTCGCCGAGCTCGTGGATCAGCGCGTGTTCGATCTCGGCGAAGCCCACGTGGTCGCGCGGACTCAGGTGGAACGTGAAGGCATTGGGCACCATCCGTCGACCTTTGACGTCGACGCTGCGGTGATCGTCCATCTCCCGAAGGAGACGTCGGCCGAGTTCGACGGGTCGGATGGTGCTGCTACGGGAGGAACGCGAAAACACGGAATCGACCATATTCCCTAAGGCACGCTCGAACGATTGCAAGCCCATGACGGTTGCAAGGGTAGTTGCGTCTCTCACGCCTGCGGCCGCACCCTCTGATCGGGTCGATCGCTCGCTCGTCATCGGGGTTGGGCAGGCGGTACGTACTTGCTAGCGTGGAGCTTCCACTCGGGCGAGTGGCGAAATGGCAGACGCGCTAGCTTCAGGTGCTAGTAT
>JAYSLK010000255.1:0-1858 GCA_043725585.1 Actinomycetota bacterium | reverse complement strand
GCACACGGCGGCGGCGTCGAACCTCGGCCAGATGTTGGTGAAGATCTGCGTGGCCGACGGCGTTCCGCTGGTGAACATCGTGCGTCGCCCCGAGCAGGCCGGGCTGCTGCGCGACCTCGGCGCCGAGCACGTGTGCGACTCGAGCGCACCGACGTTCACCGACGACCTCACCGCTGCGCTGATGGCGACCGGTGCGACGATCGCGTTCGATGCCACGGGCGGCGGTCGGCTGGCCGGCCAGATCCTCGGGTGCATGGAGGCGGCGATCAACGCGACCGCCACCGAGTACAGCCGCTATGGCTCGTCGGTGCACAAGCAGGTCTACATCTACGGCGGCCTCGATCGCAGCCCGACCGAACTGATCCGCAACTTCGGGATGATGTGGAGCGTCGGCGGGTGGCTGCTCACACCGTTCCTCGGCAAGCTCGGTATGCCGGGGATGATGCGGCTCCGCCAGCGCGTGGTCGACGAGCTCACCACCACCTTTGCGAGCCACTACACCGATGAGGTCTCCCTGGCCGGAGCACTGTCGATCGAGGCGATCCAGACCTACGCCAAGCAGGCCACGGGCCAGAAGTTCCTCATCCGCCCATCGCTGCCGTGACGCGTTGACACGAACATCACCGCTGCAAGACTGCGCCGAATGAACGAGGCTCGAACGGTGACGGTGCTCGACGGTGGAATGGGTCGTGAACTGTTGCGCATCGGCGCCCCGTTCCGCCAGCCGGAGTGGTCGGCCTTGGCACTTCTCGAGGGACCTGATTGGGTCGTGCGGGCTCACGCCAACTTCATCGACGCGGGCGCACAGGTGGTCACCACCAACAGCTATGCCGTCGTACCGTTCCATCTCGGCGAAGATCGATTCGCTTCTCGCGGTCGGGAGCTCGCCGAACTGTCGGGCCGTCTGGCGCGACGGGCGGTCGACGAGTCGTCGGCGGTGGGCGTTCGGGTCGCCGCTTCGCTCCCGCCGCTGTTCGGCTCGTATCGACCCGACCTCTTCGACCCGATCGATGCTCCCCGGATCATCGATCCCCTCGTCGCCGGTCTCGCGCCATACGTCGACGTCTGGCTGGGCGAGACGCTGGGCTGCGTCGCCGAGGCTCGCACCGTGCGCGATGCGATCGATCGCGCGGGAGCAGGAGATCGCCCGTTGTGGATCTCGTACACGCTCGACGATCATCACCCCGGCACCCTGCGGTCGGGTGAGTCGATCGTCGACGCGGTCGCGACGGCGGTCGACCTCGGCGCGGTCGCGGTGATGTTCAACTGCTGCCAGGCAGAGACCATCACACCGGCGATCCGAACGGCTCGTGATCGAGTGGGCGACGGGATCGACATCGGTGGGTATGCGAACCGATTCCTGTCGAGCCACACCGCTGGCGGCGAGGCGAATGCTCAGCTGGCGACGTTCCGCGACGACCTCGACCCGGCGAGCTACAACGAGTTCGTGGTCGCATGGCTCGACGCCGGTGCCACGATCGTGGGCGGATGCTGCGGGATGGAGCCGGAACACATCGCTTGCCTGGTGCGCACCGTGGCAGACCGCTGAAGCGATCGACCCACGCCGGCTCGGGTGTGGGTCGATGCGAGCAGGCTGCGTCAGAGCTTGGCGAACCGGCGAGCCGACAGGGCGGCGAAGATGACGAGGATCACGGCCGACCACAGCAGCGACCGCACGACGAACCAGGTGGTGGTGTGACCGAGCAACACCTCGGTGTCGCCGCCGAGCACGAGTGCTCGCACGGCGCCCACCATCGCTGTGACCGGTTGGTTCTCGGCGATCGGCTGCAACCAGTCGGGCATCGACTCGACCGGCACGTACGCGCTCGACACGAAGATGAGCGGGAAGACCGAGAAC
>JAYSLK010000254.1:0-1851 GCA_043725585.1 Actinomycetota bacterium | reverse complement strand
CTGAGGGGGGTCCATGTTGAGCATCATCTGCCGTCCGGCGGCGAGGCCCATCTCGTCGGGCTCGGCCAGCATCGTGCCGCGCTCGTACGAGCTGAACGTGCCTGGCTGTCGACTGACCGTGCGGATGTCGTCGTACTTGGTGATCGCCCAGAAGCCGGGCGCGTCGACCTCGGCGTGCCAGAACACCGGTGCGTGAGAGCGCAACCAGGCGTACTGCTCCCACGGATGCGTCAGCTCGAAGTTCGACGTGGAGACGAGATCGATGTCCACGGAACCGTTGCTCACATGCCGTCGATGATGGCGGTCGCCGCGTCCACCAGGTGCTGAGCGCGCGCGTCGTTGGCGAGGTTCGACGCCGGCTTGTTCATCACGTAGGCGAAAGCGAGCTCTCGCTCCGGCTGGGCGAACGCCACGGAGCCTCCCGCTCCCGGGTGTCCGTACGACCCGGGGCCGGCGTACGGCGTGAACGGCCCATGGGTCATGAATCCCATGCCGAACGTTGTGGGCATGATCAGACACGCATCGGGTTCGTTGTCGGGCGTGACCGTGATGCGCACCCGTTCGCGCACGGCGTCGTCGAGCAGTTGCACACCATCCACTCGAGCCATGGTCGAGGCGTACACCTTGGCGAGCGAGATCGAGTTCGTGATGCCGTTGGCTGCCGGGATCTCGGCAGCGTGTACGTCGCGACGGTTGAACGTGTCGTCGCCGGAGAAAGCGCCGTTCAGAGACAGCGCGCGGCCGCCGTTGGTGTTGGGGCCCATGAACATCTCGATCATCGCCTTCACGGCCGGATCCATCTCGGTGTCGCCGCCGCCCGCGAGGGGCGAACCCACGATCGGCGCCACTCTCGGCTCGAGTGTTTCGGGAAGCCCGATGTACACCTCGGTGGCGGTGGGTCCAGCGATCTCCTCGGCGACGAAACGACCGATGTTGCGGTGTTGGGGATCGACTCGGCGGACCAACTCGCCGGCAAGCCATCCGTAGGTGAGCGCGTGGTAGCCGTGGGTCGATCCGATCGGCCACTCGGGCCCGGTGTCTGCCAACCGGGCGGTGATCGTGGGCCAGTCGAGCGCCTCGGCCAACGAGATCTCACCTTGCACGCTGAACAGGCCGCACTGGTGGCTGAGCAGCTGGGCAACGGTCGCCTCGCCCTTTCCCTTCGCGGCGAACTCCCGCCAGTACGTCGACACGGGTGCGGCATAGTCGATCAGGCCGCGCTGGGCGCAGATCGCGACGGCGATCGCAGCGATGCCCTTGGTGGTCGAGAACACCAGCTGCAACGTGGTGTTGTCGTAGGGCTGTGTTCCCCCGTCGAACGAACCACCCCACAGGTGCACGACCGGCCGACCGCGATGGTAGATCGCGACCGAGGCGCCGATCTCCTCGCCGAGCTCGAAGTTCCTGCGGAAGGCCGTCTCGACAGCTTCCCACCCTCGCTCGACCGTTCCTCCGAATGAACGCTGATCAGCCATGCTGTGAACGTAGTGGGAGCGACCCGCGGGTGGACCCAGCGGAGGTCACTCGTGCCAGTTCAGGACCGCTCGCATGGTCGTGTCGAACTCCTCGAAGCTCATCGAGCTCTTGGTCGCGACGATCAACTCGGCGTCGGCCCCCACGGGGTGGCGCAGGACGGGCGGCTCTTGCGTCGCCGCAGCGTAGATGGCATCTGCGACGATCTGGGCGGGCGCCGGTTGGCCGTTCACCAACGAACGTTGCGCCGCCCGGAACCGAGTGAACCGCTCGTGCTCTTCGCCGCCGGGCACCATGGCTGCGGCGTGGGAAGCATTCGATCCGAGCGCCGTCGCGAACTGGCCGGGTTCGATCACGTGCACACGGATGCCCCGGTGG
>JAYSLK010000253.1:0-4364 GCA_043725585.1 Actinomycetota bacterium | reverse complement strand
ACGGAGATCCTCGACCTGCGAGGTGTCGAGCTCGACGTCTTCGTTGAATTCACCCACGGTGGTGGTCCTCTTTCAGCGTCCGGGATCGTGCGGCCGAAGTATCGCTGATGGGTCGGGACGTTCGCCGCTGGCTCACGCTGTGATCCTCCGCCCGTCAGGTCCTGTGGTCGGACGAAAGGCGTCCCGAACCAACGAGCGGCGCGGCCGCGACTGCGGCGGCAGCTGCGATGCCGGCGGGAAGCGCGATGGGCGAGTCGAGCAGGCGCAGCACCACTCCCACGCCGACGCCGACGGCCCATGCCACGATGGCGACCGGGACGTAGCGTGCCGGGCGGCGGTTCCCGCGTAGCTCGTCGATCCACAGGACACCGATCAGACATGGCGCGGCCAGGGCCATGGCGGTCAGAAACCCGATCATGCCGTCGGCGAAGTCGAGCGCCGCCAGGGCGGTGCCGGCGGTCGTGACGATCAGCAGGGCGCTGCGATGCGTCAGGTTTGGGATGGTGTCCTCGAACGACAATGCGCCGCTGTGCAGGTTGGTCAGCACCGACCCGGTAAACCCGAGCGCGACGAACGCGTATGCGACCGTGGGGCTCCCGAGTTGCTCCAGGACATCGACCAGGTTCCATGTACCGGTTGAGAGTTCCAGGATCGCGCCGGCCATGCCGAATGCGAGCAGCGGCACGGCCAGACCGACCGCCGCGCACCACACCACGTGACGCGGGCGTGCCAGGTCATGCGTGAAGTCGGGGGTTCGCAGTGCGAACGCGGCGCCGTATCCCACCATCACGGCGATCGCCGGCAAGGTGCCCAACGCCGTCTCGGGCAGGCCATCGCCCAGCAGCGGTCCGGCGTGGTCCGAGAGCGCGATGCGCAGGCCGTCGACGGCGAGTAGGACCGTGGCGATCCCAGCGGCCAGGGCGACCCATGAGAGGGCGTTCAAGCCGCGCCACGCGACGGCCAGCATCGCGGCCGCGAAGATCGT
Organism: Actinomycetota bacterium; assembly: GCA_043725585.1. Taxonomy (GTDB): domain Bacteria; phylum Actinomycetota; class Acidimicrobiia; order Acidimicrobiales; family Ilumatobacteraceae; genus VFMC01. The sequence goes on along the minus strand of JAYSLK010000253.1, from coordinate 3,379 downwards.
CATGCCGACGCGCGCGGGGACGTGGAGTAAACGGCCGAGCCCTGTTCCGGCGACGCTCGTGTTGAACCCGAACCATCCGACCATCATCACCGCGAGCACCGGAGAGGCGATGCGCCGCCCTCCCTCCCTCCCCAACGCATCAGCGGCGAGTGTGCGCAAACGTGCGTGGCGACGCTGTCCCAACCATCCCTGTGCGATCGCGAGGCCCGACAGCACGATCACGCCCACAAGCACCGCGACCATCAGCCGCCAGGTCTCGTTGCCGTCGGCGACGCCCCCGCCGACCATCAGCGCGGCGGGGCTCGTGCCGATGCCCACCCACGGTCCAAGGCGCCGAAGCCAACCGGTACTGGTCACGCGTTCACTTTCGCCGGCCGATGATCCGTCGAGAGCGGAACTACCTGTGGTCGTCGGGATCCCAGTCATATTCGATCTGTCGCGCGGTTCGCGCCGCCAGGTCGCGCCCCGCACAGCGATCCACCAGGTGCAACGCCATTGCGATGCCCGAGGAAAGCCCACCCGAGGTGACGATCGCGCCACTGTCGACCCACCGGACATCCCTGGTCGCGCCGGTGTCCCCGATCGTGTCGGCCAACAGGTCGATGTCCTCCCAATGCGTTGTCCAGGGACGACCCTCCAAGAGCCCCTGCGCGCCGAGCAAGAACGCCCCGGTGCAGATCGACGTGGTGATCTCAGCGTTGGCGCTGAGCGTCGCGACCGCGCCGCGGATCTGTGGATCGGCGAGCACGGCATCGATTGCAATGGCACCGGGAACGATCAGCACGTCCACGTGTCCGGCGTCTGCGACCGTCGTGTGGGGCACCAGGCCGAGGCCGCCATATGCCACCAACGGACCCAGACCAACGCCGATCGTGACGACCTCGAACGGAGCGACCTGGCCATCGCGTTCAGCGAGTCGGCCGGCTGTCAGGAACACCTCATACGGTCCTCCGCAATCGAGCAGGTCAACGCCCGAGTAGATGAGGATCCCAAGGCGCATCGGCTCACAGCGTGGCTGATCACGGAGTGGCCCGCAAGGGGAAACCGATCGGGATGGCTCGCGCGATCGCGCCTACTCGAAGGTCGGGCGCAGCTCGATGACGAGGTCGTCGGGGGCCTCGAGGATCTGGGTCCCGGAGTCCCGATCGAGCCGCACCGAGAGCGGACCTCCCGGAAACTGGATTCCCCGAACCTCGAGGGTGTCGAGACCTGCGGGCAGCCTCGGGGTGAGCCGCAGTCGCCCATCGGGGACGTGTGGCTCGAGACCCAGGAACATGGTCGCGAGTTGGAGAGGCACGCCGGCCGCCCAGGCTTGGGGACGGCAGGCGGTGGGGTATGGGGTGGGCGTGTCCCCACGCTCGCGGGCGTGGCCGCCAAAGAGTTCGGGGAGACGATGGTCAAACAAGGTCATCGCCGCGATCAGGTCGTCCGCGAGGGCGAGTGCGGGCTCGTCGAGGCCATAGCGGCGCAGGCCCTCACAGGCGAGCGCGGTGTCGTGGGGCCACACTGAGCCGACGTGATACGAGATCGGGTTGAAGCCCGCCATGTCGCGCGCCAGCGTGCGCAGGCCCCACCCGCTCGCCATCTCCTGTCCCGCCAGATGACTCGCGACCTGGTCGGCTTCGACATGCGATGGCACATCACACCACAGCAGATGCGCCATGTTGGAGGCGACGCTGTCCACCTGGCGCTTGTGGCCGTCCAGGGCGAGCGCGAAGAATCCGGGCTCCGCGTCTGTGCCCGGGCGCCAGAACCGCTCGCGAATGAGTTCTCGCAGCGCCGCGGCCTCCTCGTCCAGGGTGGCCGCCTCGCGATCGTGACCGAGATGGCGGAGCACGGCTGCCAGCTCCCGTCGGGCACGGTGGGCGTAGCCCTGCACCTCGACCATGGCGATCGGGCCATCGGCCAGGCTCCCGTCGGGGAACTGGACCGCGTCCTCCGAGTCCTTCCAGCTCTGGTTGCTGAGTGAGCGTCCACCCGTGGCCTGATACTCCAACAACCCGTCGCCGTCGGGATCGCCGGGACCGCGCATCCAGTCGAGTGCGGCACGGGCAGCCGGCAAGAGTTCGGTCAGCGCCGAGCGGGATGCACCCCACCGCAGCGCGGTTCCGTAGAGAATCAAGAAGAGCGGCGTGGCATCAACGGAGCCGTAGTACGGTCGCGCCCCGGCAACGGTGCCTTCGCCCAGCCAGGGCCGTTGGGTCAGACGCACTTCATGCAAGATCTTGCCCGGCTGCTCTTCGTTGCCCGGGTCGTTGACTTGACCCTGACGGGCGGCGAGCGCGGCCAGCGTGTCCATCATCTGGCGTGGCAGGAACGCGCGCGCCTGGTGTCCGGCGATGATGCTGTCGCGGCCGAACAGTGCGACGAACCACGGGATGCCGGCGGCGACGAGACGCCGGCCGGGCTCGAGACGGTCGGGCATGCTCAACGCATCCAGGTCGGCCAGTGCGCGGCGGCAACCGCGACCCAGGTCGGGTGGGTCGCTGAGTACCTGGACGTGGGAAATGGCGTCGTCTGGGCCGGCGTCGACATCGTGCTGTGATGTGGGATGACCGTTGCCCGTCTCGACCGTGATGTGCAGGTGCCACGGCTCCCCGCGGCGCAGGTTCGGCGTCCACCGCGCGACTCCGCCGTCCAACGTGTCGGGCGCGGGCGTCAGCCGGATGGTCGTCGACAACCCGGTCTCGTCGTCGCTGAACCGGATGCAGTCGCCGGTCGCCGTGACCTGGACGGGAGCCTGCGCCCCCGACGCGGTGTTCAATCCACGGATCGCGAAGATGTCGGCGAAGTCGGCGTCGACATCGAGGCTGACGGGCACCTGGCATGGCGACTCGGCCCACCAGCGCAGGACCACCTCGTCCTCCAGCCGGCCGGCGCCGACGCGCCGCCGCCGTTCGACCTCGAGGGACGGATCGCCGTGCCCGGGTCTGGGGGAGACGAAGCCGCGAAAGCGTGCTGTCGACGGGGCGAGTTGCGCCGCTCCGAGCGGCCGCAGCGGCACGCCGTCAACCCGTACGATCATACGCGACAGATGCCGGGTGTCATCGCTGATGAGTCCGTCGGCGTCCCCGCCGATGTCGCCCAGCACATCCGAAATCGTGAACGTCAACCCGTCGATGAGCGTGATCGCCGAGTTGCCGCCGGCGAGGATCACCGGCTCTTTGGGAACCGGCTTGTGATCCGCGTCAGGCACTGAAGAGGCCGTACTTACCACCAGCGCCGGCGGCCTCGGCGGACGCCATCGCGACCTCTTTGTCCGGCAGAGCGTCGACCGGCGTCAGGCTGATCACCGGGCGGTGCACTCCTGCGAGTTCGGCGCGAATGAGACGCTCGTATCCGGTGGTCATCGCCTCGGCCGAGAACAGTTCGGCGACGC
>JAYSLK010000252.1:0-1638 GCA_043725585.1 Actinomycetota bacterium | reverse complement strand
TGCCCATTGCACACCGTTGCGATGAATCACCGCATCGACGTAGCGATGCTGCAACCGCTCGATCGCCAGGAAGTCGTCGGTGCTGACGTGGGGACGTTGTTCGGGTGCGCTCATGACGTGTTGTCTAGTGCGGTGACCCGGCCGTCGACGGACCGAGATGCACGCAACGAAACGCGCCGGGTGTGGAACAGCGACGCAATGCGTCACGCCTTCAGCACGTCACCGCAACGGACCACCTGGAACTGGCTGACGGAGGTGTGGCAGCGCGCCGATCAGCACGACATCTTCGAGTCGGGTTGGACCTTCGACCACCTCTACCCGTTGTTCGGCGACTCCACCGAGGACTGCGTCGAAGGATGGATCACCTTGACAGCCCTCTTGCAAGCGACCGAGCGGTTACGTGGCGGGGTCCTCGTGACGGGAATGATCTACCGCCACCCCGGCGTGCTCGCGAACATGGCGAGCACGCTCGACATCACCTCCGGGGGTCGGCTGGAACTCGGTGTCGGAGCTGGCTGGAACGAGGAGGAGTGCACGGCGTTCGGGATCGAGCTCGGCACGATGACGGAGCGCTTCGATCGCTTCGAAGAGGGCCTGCACGTGCTCGAGAGCCTCTTCGCCAACGAACGCACCACCTTCGACGGCGACTACTACCGGTTGGTCGAGGCGATGAACAACCCCAAGCCACTGCAGTTGAAGTTGCCGATCTGCATCGGCGGAAGCGGCCGGAAACGGCCGCTGCCACTCGCGGCTCGCTTCGCCGACCATTGGAACTACGGCGGCACCGATCCTGCCGAGTTCGCCGAGCTACGCGACGTCCTCCACCGGGCCTGTGCCCTCATCGACCGCGATCCCGACGAGATCACCACCAGCTTCTTGCTGCGCTGCAGCGGCGACGACCGCCAGTTGCTGACCGATCGTGAAGCGTTCCAGGCCGCCGGAGCCGATCTGGCGATCGTCGCGCTGCCGAAGACCGCAGCGCCATCGATCGTCGATCAGCTCGCTGACGTGCTCACCAGTATCTGACAGCCAGGGGCCTGAACCCCGGTGGCCTGGTCACCGGTAGGCCACTGCCAACGACAGCTCGCGCACGAGGTCCACCGCAACCTGCTCTGCGTCGAAGTTCCACGTCGAACGCCACACGGGGTCTGACAGCGGCGCCTGGAGGCGGTCGTGACCTCGTTCGAGGAACCATCGATATGCGTCGGCATGGCCCGCACGGATGTCGTACCGGGGTTCGAAGCCGAGCACCTGGCGCGCCTTGTCGACCGACAGCACCGCATGGTGTCGCGCCGAGAAGAGATGGCCGAAGACACCGGACGGCAGGTCGGCCAGACGTTCGTCGGACACCGGAACGATGTTCGGTTCACGCCCGACGATGCGGGCGAGAACGTCGATGTAGCGGCGCGAAGTGACCGCACCGGCGGTGATGTTGAGCACCTCGCCGAGGGCCTTTTCGTTGCCGACGATCGACACCATCGCATCCGCGAGATCGGCAACATGGCCGTACGACGCAGTGACGAGACCGGAGTGCGGCAGCAGGATCGGTCGACCTTGCAGGAGCCGGAGGAACATCGGCGTCTCCATGTCGAACACGTTGTTGCGCGGCCCGTACACGGCGGCTGGCCGCACGACGGT
>JAYSLK010000251.1:0-3108 GCA_043725585.1 Actinomycetota bacterium | reverse complement strand
CGCGCCGTAGATGATGGCTTTCAGCTGGCTTCGGAAGTCGAACGTTCCCGAAGGCATCAGTTGGGTCATGAACACCACGGCAAGCTCTTCGGAGGGGTCGACCCAGAACGTGGTCGATGCGGCGCCGCCCCACATGAACTCGCCGCGGGATCCGACCACGCCCGTGGCGGACGGGCCCTTCGACACGGCGACCGTGAGACCGAATCCGTTGCCCTCGAAGCCGACCTCGCCGTACCCCATCGGGAGTGCGAGCTCGGAGACCTCAGCGTCGTTGCGGAGATGGTTGCTCGCCATCAGCTCGACCGTCTTGCGGGAGAGCACTCGGTGACCGTCCAGCTCGCCACCGCCGGCGAGCATTGCGCAGAAGCGCACATAGTCGGCGGTGGTGCCCACCAGCCCGCCGCCGCCGTTGAGCAGCCTCGGCTTGCGAAGGTAGGTGCTCGTCGTCGGGTCGTCCATCAACACGAGCTCTTTGCGACCGTTCCGGCCGTAGTTGGCTGCGAACCGGTCGACCTTGTGGGCGGGGACCCAGAAGTCGGTGTCGGTCATGCCCAACGGCTCGAAGATCGCCGTGCGCAGATACTCGTCGTACGGAAGGCCCGACATGATCTCCACCAACCTGGCGGCGATGTCCATGCCGTGTGAGTAGAGCCAGTGTTCTCCCGGTTGGAAGCGCAATGGCCAGTCACCGAACGCCTTCGACATCGATTCGAGGTCGCGCCCGGTCAGCCAGTTCCCTTCGCCGAGCACCAGGTCGCCGTTGCCTTCGCCGTATCCGATGCCGGACGTGTGCGTGAGGATGTCTCGCACCGTGGGTGCCCGATGTGCCGGCACGATCCGCGCCCCACCGGCAGGGTCGGGTTCGCTCACAGTCATGTTCTTCCACTCGGGGATCCACCGATGCACCGGATCGTCGAGCTGGAAGTGCCCGTGCTCGTAGAGCGTCATCATCGCGACACCCGTGATCGGTTTGGTCATCGAGTAGAGGCGCCAGATGGCATCGTCGGCAACCGGTACGCCGCGTTCGCGATCTTGGAGGCCGAAGCTCTCGAAGTGGCCCACCACGCCGCCACGAATCACGGCGACCTGCGCTCCGGCGATCTTGCACGGCTCGATGTAGCGCGTGCGGAGGTGATGTCCGATTCGCTCAAGCCGAGCCTCGTCGAGCCCGGCCCCTGCAGCGTCCACCTTCACCAGCGTCCTCCGTCGATCCCCGTTCGCCCGTCGACGAAACCCGTTGACCATCACGATGCCACGTCAGGCGGGGCCCGTCACGATCGACCGCGAACGCGACGTGTGCACAGCCGGTACCGTCCACTCGGTGCGCGCGAACGGCTGGCTGCAACTGATCGAACAGAACCCCGGGCACTCGGCGTGGTACATCGAGCGGTTCCGTTCGATGGCGGCCGAGGGGCGAGACCTCGATGGCGAGGCCCGGTTCATCGATGCGATGCTGCCGCGACGAGCAAGGGTTCTCGACGCAGGCTGCGGCCAAGGTCGGGTCGGAGGGAAGCTTGCAGAGTTCGGCCACGACGTGGTCGGGGCGGACATCGATCCCGACCTGGTTGCTGCCGCAGCGCAGGCGTATCCAGCTGTGGCTTGGGTGGTCGCCGATCTGGCCGCGCTCGACCTGGCTGGGGATGGCCTGGATGGGGCCGGCCCCACGTGCGAGTTCGATGCAGTGGTCTGCGCCGGGAACGTGATGACGTTCCTCGACACGGCCACGCGACGTGCGGTGATCGAGCGTCTCGGGGTGCATCTCTCCGATCGCGGTCGCCTGGTCGTTGGGTTCGGCTCCGGCCGGGGCTACGGCTTCGACGAGTTCCTCGCGGATGTCGCGGCCGCCGGTCTGCGAGAAGAAGTCCGTCTCTCGAGTTGGGACCTACGGCCGTTCACACCGACCTCCGACTTCCTCGTCGCCGTGCTCGTCCGCTGAACGCTGGGGGCACACATGGATCACGCGTTCGATCGGGAGTTGCCGCCAGGCCTCGTTCATGTGCGCACGACCGACGTGTTCGACAACACCTCGGTGCCCGGTGGACTGCTGCGCGCCCACCGAGTCGCGGCCGGCGTGTGGGGGCGGCTCGTGGTGCACAGCGGGGCTGTCGGCTTCGTCTTCGACGACCGACCCGACGAGCGGATCACGGTGCCCGCGGGAGACACGCTGTCGATTCCACCGACCGAGCCACATCATCTGGAACTCGACGTGCCGACCACGTTCTCGGTCGAGTTCCATCGCGTCCCCACCAGCGTCATCGACGATGAGCAACTCAGCACCGGTCTCGCCCCCGGTGACGACCAGCCATTCGAGCCCGACCGGTAGCCTCCAACTCGTCGTCCGACCGACTGGAGAAGATCAATGGCTGGTGGCCTGGTTGGCCTGCTGGATGATGTCGCCGCGCTGGCCAAGCTGGCGGCGGCGTCGATCGACGACGTCGGTGCTGCGGCGAGTCGCGCCAGTCTGAAGGCGGCTGGTGTCGTGATCGACGACACCGCGGTCACGCCTGCGTACGTGCATGGGCTTGCGGCGGATCGGGAGTTGCCGATCGTCAAGCGCATCGCCATGGGATCGCTCAAGAACAAGATCCTGTTCATCCTGCCGGCGGCGCTGCTGCTCAGCGAGTTCGTTCCGGTGTTGGTCGAGATCATCCTCATGTGCGGCGGAACGTTCCTCGCCTACGAGGGTGCCCACAAGATCCACCATCGCTTGACTCATCACGACGAGGGAGACACCGAGCTCCCCGCCGTCGCGATCGATGTCGACCAGGAGGAGAAGACGATCGCCAGCGCGATCCGAACCGATTTCATCCTGTCGGCCGAGATCATGGTGATCGCACTCAAGGACGTGCTCGACGAAGGCTTCGTTTCGCGGGCCATCATCCTCATGATCGTCGCGATCCTCATCACTGTCGCTGTCTACGGCGTGGTTGCGCTCATCGTGAAGATGGACGACATCGGCTTGCGCATGGTGCAGTCGGGGAAGCCATCGGCGATCAAAACCGGTCGCGCTCTCGTCGCCGGCATGCCCAAGTTGCTCGCCCTGCTCTCGACGGTCGGCACCGCAGCGATGGTGTGGGTCGGTGGGCACATCCTGATCGTGGGCGCGGA
>JAYSLK010000250.1:0-7008 GCA_043725585.1 Actinomycetota bacterium | reverse complement strand
CGGCGACCGAGCTCGTGGTGCTCGACGGCATCAGCTCGGTGGCAGGCAATCACAACGGCGGAGATCTCGACATCGGCAAGGACGGGATGCTGTGGATCTCCGTCGGTGATGCAGGGCGCGACCCGCGCGGCGACTCGGGCAGCGCCGGCGCCAACGACGCCGCCCAGGATCTGTCGCTGTTGAACGGCAAGATCCTCAGGGTCGATCCCGCAACCGGTGGACCGGCGCCCGGCAACCCGTACTCGGGTGATGGCACCGCACCTTGCCGGGTGCGGGGCAACACGCCGACCACGCCGACCACCACGTGTCAGGAGGTCTACGCGTCCGGCCTCCGCAATCCGTGGCGTTTCGCGTTCGACCCCAACGCCACCGGGGTTCGCGTCTTCGCCAACGACGTCGGTCAGGGCACACGCGAAGAGGTCGACGAGATCGTTGCCGGCGGAAACTACGGCTGGCCGGCAAGAGAAGGCTCGTGCCCTCAAGGCCAGAGCCCGCCGTGCGCAGGCCCGAGCGCAGGACAGCTCGATCCGATCACCGATTACCCGCGCAACCAGGGCACCTACATCACGGGCGGAGCGTTCGTGCCCAACGGCATCTGGCCGAAGCAGTTCGACGGTGCCTACGTGTTCGGCGACGGTGGTAGCGGCCGGATGTGGATTCGCACGGCGAGCGGTGCGGTGAACTACGCCGCACCGTTCCACGTGGCGCCGGGGATGTCGGACATGGATTTCGTGCCCGAGCCTGGTGGGTTGGCGCTGTACTACGTGCTCGTCGGGTCGGGACAGATCCGCAAGGTCACCTTTCCGACGCAGCCGATCCCTGCAGCATCGGCCCCGCTTCGGTACCAGCCACTCGCTGCGGCCGACCGCATCTTCGACTCGCGCCGAGCAGCCCACGGTGCCCAGTCGTTGGTCGGGAACACCCCGCGGGTCATCTCGACCGGGGTGGACGGTGCGGTCACCCGGGCCGTGCTGGTGAACATCGCGTACGTGGAACCCTCGTCGGCGGGATTCGTGACCGCATGGGCAGCTGGTGCCCCGCGGCCGTTCACCTCGAACGTGAACGCCCTCGCCGGTGAGGTGGTGGCGAACGCAGCGATCGTGCCGGTCGACGCGCAGGGCCGCATCCAGGTGCTGACGAACGTCGCGGCCCACGTGGTGGTCGATCTGTTGGGCACCTTCGACAACGCGACCGGACCCGTTGCGGCGGGGCGGTTCGTGTCGCTCACTCCAGATCGTCTGATCGACACGCGTGACGTTCCCGGGGCCGACAACACCTACACCGAGCGGATCGATGCTCCCGTCGATGTGGTGAACGCCCCAGCATCTGGGCGCAGTGGCGTGCCATCGGCAGGCGTTTCCGCCGTGGTGCTGACGGTCACGGCGGTGTCGTCGGCAACGGAGAGCGGGGGTTGGGTGAGCGTCGCTCCGGGTGGCCAACCCCGTCCGCCGATCTCCAACCTCAACTCCAATGGTCGTGGCGACATCCGGCCGAACCTGGTGGTCGTCCCGCTCGGTCCGGATGGCTCGATCGACCTGCACCTGTTCGCGGTGGCCGACGTGATCGTCGACGTCACCGGCTACTTCACGGACGCAACGGCGACGCCGGCCACGAGTGGTCGGTTCCACACGCTCACCAACCCGTATCGCGAGACCGACACGCGCACCCCCTTCGGCTTCGATGAGTACGTCGGGCCCGACACGCGCGTGCTCGATCCCGTCGTGGTGCCCGCCGACGCGATCGGAGTGGCCCACAACGTCACGATCGTGAACAACGTCGGCGCTGGGTTCGTGACGGCATTCGCCGAGGGGGGCCTGCCTGGTGTCAGCACGGCGAACGCGAGCGGAGCCAACCAACTGCGGGCCGCGTCCGCGGTCACCCGTCTCGGCACCGATGGTCAGCTCCGGTACTACTCGATGGTCGGAACCGATCTCGTCATCGACGTCACGGGGTGGTTCGAGGGTTCGAGCTGACGACGATCCCAGTGGTCGACGTGCCGTTCCCAACAGTCTGCGACTAGCTTCACCGCTCGGACGCGAGACATCGTGCGTCGGACAGGAACAGGCGGTAGCGGTGGGTCGTCGACGGATTCGTTCATTGGTGTCGGTCGCGTGCGCGAGCGCGCTGCTCCCCATCGTCGTGTCGCCGTCGCCCACGCCGGTCTTGGCGGCTCCTCCGGGTTTTGTCGAGGAACTGGTCGGCACGGTCGCCGAAGCGACGACGGTGCAGTACCTGTTCGGCGGCGTGACGGCCGTGCTCGGTCAGGCCGGCAGCGTGAGGCTCATCCGTGCCGGCGAACTGCTGGCCACCCCGGCGCTCACCCTGAAAAACGTGTGCACGGCCTCCTTCGAGGACGGGTTGTCGGGCATCGCTGGGCAACAGGTCGCGGGCGATCGCGGCTACGTGTACGTGTACTACACGCGCACCGCTCCGGGCGCCAACGCCCGGAACTGCGTGAACCGGGTCAGCAGGTTCAGCATTGCCGGCGATCTCATCGACCCGGCCAGCGAGGTCGTGCTGCTCGATCTCCTCGATGCTGCCGGGGGCATGCACTACGGCGGCGATCTCGAGATCGGCAAGGACGGCATGTTGTGGGTGGCGGTCGGCGACGCCGGCACCGATCCGCGAGGCGACTCAGGGTCCGACATGGGTGTCATCGGGATGAACGATGCGCCCCAGGACCTGTCGTTGCTGAACGGCAAGATCCTCCGCATCGATCCGAGCACGGGTGCGCCGGCCCCTGGCAACCCTTACGCCGGGCCAGGAACCGCCAGCTGCAGGGTACGCGGCAACACCGCGGCCACGCCCTCCACCACGTGTCAAGAGATCTGGGCATCCGGCTTCCGCAACCCCTGGCGCTTCGCCTTCGACCCGAACGCCGATGGAGTGCGCGCCTTCGTGCACGACGTGGGCCAGAAGGGATACGAGGAGGTCAACGCGCTCGTCAAGGGTGGCAACTACGGCTGGCCCGTGCGCGAAGGCGTCTGCGTGCAGGGCACGGCTCCACCCTGCGCCGGCGATGGTCGATTCGTCGATCCGATCACGCAGTACGGCCCGGAGTCCGGCACGTACATCACCGGTGGCGCCTTCGTGCCCACGATGGCCTGGCCGGACCAGTTCGACGGCGCCTATGTGTTCGCCGATGGGGGCAGCGGCAGCTTGTGGGTGCGCACGGCGGCCGGAAGCGTCGACTTCGCGGCGCCCTTCCACACGTCGGCCGGCGTCGTCGACATCGCCTTCGTCCCCCAGGCAGACGGACTGTGGCTCTACTCGATCGAGTTCTTCAGCGGTGAGATCCGCCGCATCGGACTGCGTCGTCAGGCGCTGCCGTCATCGTCGGATCCTCTGCGCTACGTCCCGTTCGGGACGGCCGAACGGGTCTTCGACTCGCGCCGACCCAGCGACGGCGGCGCAGCGCTCGCCGGCAACACTGCACGGACGATCGCTCTCGGTGTCGACGGCGCCACGACTCGTGCGGTGCTGGTGAACCTGACCTACGTGGAGCCCCGCACGATGGGGTTCCTGGTCGCATGGTCTGGCGCCGGGGCCCGGCCCGCCACGTCGAACGTGAACGCGCCCAGCGGTGGCATCGCTGCCAACGCGGCGGTGGTTCCCGTCGATTCGCGCGGTCAGATCCAGGTGCTCACCAACACCGACGCCCACGTCGTGGTCGACCTCATCGGTCGGTTCGAGGCGGCGCCGGGTCCGGTGGCCGCTGGTCGCATCGTGCCGATCGCCGCGCAGCGGCTCGTCGACACCCGGCTTCCCGACGGCCCGGGCAACGTCCACGGTCGGCGCGACGTCGCTCCGGTGAACGTCGTCAACGTTCCGGTTCTCGGTCGGAACGGCGTTCCATCAGTGGGCGTGTCCGCGGTGGTGTTGACCGTCACGGCGGTGGCCGACACCGGCATCGGCACGGGGAGCCTCGGTGGGGGGTGGGTCGCCGCATCACCCGGTGGCGCGCCCCTGCCGCCGATCTCGAACACCAACACGAGCCCGGGGAGCGATGTACGGGCGAATCTCGTGATCGTCCCGGTCGGCGCTGACGGTTCGATCGACCTGAACCTGTTCGGGATTCCGCATGTGATCGCCGACGTCACCGGCTATGTCACCGATGCGACGGCGGCGGTATCGACGGCTGGCCGGTTGCACGTCTTCGACGCGGCGTTCCGCGAGGTGGACACCCGAGAGCGCGTGCCGTTCGAACGTTACGACGGGGCCGACCAGCGTGTGCTCACGTCTCTCTCGCTGCCCTCGAACGCAGCCGGCGTGCTGCAGACCGTCACGATCGTCGACAACGACCGGCCTGGATTCGTCGCTGCCTTCGACGTCGATCTCGGCAACCCCACGAGCACGGTGAACGTGAGCGCCCCGGGTCAGGTGAGGGCTGCCGGGGCATTGACCGCCGTCGCCGCCGGCGGGTTGCTGCACTACGCCTCGATCGTCGCCACCGATCTCGTCGTCGACATCACCGGTTGGATCGAGCGCTGACTCGGACGATCAGATGGATTCGGGAACGTTCGACTCGATCTCGGCCAACCATGTCGTGGCTGCAGCATCGGATGGGGCTCGCCAATCTCCGCGGGGTGACAGCGACCCACCGGAGCTCACCTTGGGTCCGTTCGGCATGGCCGATCGCTTGAACTGGCTGAACCCGAAGAAGCGGCTGCAGAACACGGTGAGCCATGTCCGGATGGTGGTCAGGTCGTAGGCGGTCTTCTTCGCCCCAGGGAGCGCGTGGGGCCAGCTCCCGGCGTCGACATCGCGCCATGCATGCCAGGCGAGGAAGGCGATCTTCGATGGCCGGAACCCGTACCGGAGCACGTAGAAGAGGGTGAAGTCGTGCAGCGCGTACGGACCGATCGTGCCCTCCGTGGACTGCACGGCGCCGTCCGCGCCGGCGGGTACCAGTTCGGGGGTGATCTCGGTGTCGAGGATCGCCTGCAGGGTGATGTCGACATCGCCGGAGAACTGGGCCGTGGAGATCACCCAACGGATCAGATGCTGGATCAGCGTCTTCGGCACACCCCCGTTGACGTTGTAGTGGCTCATCTGGTCGCCGACGCCGTAGGTGCACCAGCCGAGCGCGAGCTCGGACAGATCACCAGTACCCAACACGATCCCATCGCGCTGGTTGGCGATGCGGAACAGGTAGTCGGTGCGCAGCCCGGCCTGCACGTTCTCGAACGTCACGTCGTAGACCGGGTGACCTTCGGAGAACGGATGGTCGATCTCGTCGAGCATCAGCCGGGCAGTGGGCGTGATGTCGAGTTCGGCGGCGGTGACGCCGAGCGCCCGCATGAGCGAATGTGCGTTGGCCTTGGTGTGGTCGCTCGTGGCGAAACCGGGAAGGGTGAAGGCCAGGATGTCGGTGCGGGGTCGACCGAGTCGGTCCATCGCCTGTGCGGCGACGATCAAGGCATGGGTGGAGTCGAGGCCTCCGGACACGCCGATCACGATCTTCGGTTGCCCGATGGCTCGGAGCCTCTGCTCGAGACCGGACACCTGGATGTTGTACGCCTCGTAGCAGTCGAGCTCGAGCCGAGCGTCCTCCGCAGGCACGAACGGGAAGCGTTCGACAGTGCGGCGAAGGCCGAAGTCGTCCTCGGGCGGGGCGAGCGTGAACGGCACCGTGCGGAACGCTGCCGTGCGCGCGGCATGCGTGCGCCTGTTGTCGTCGAACGTGCCGGTCCTCATCCGGTCGGCTCGCAGGAGATCGAGATCGACATCGGCGACCGAGCGGCGAGCACCGTTCGGGAAGCGCTCGGTCTCGGCGAGCAGCGCCCCGTTCTCGTAGATCATCGTCTGGCCGTCCCACGACAGGTCGGTGGTCGACTCGCCTTCGCCGGCCGCGGCATAGACGTACGCGGCAAGGCAGCGCGACGAGGCAGACTCGACGAACAGCCGGCGATCCTCGGCGCGACCCACGGTGATCGGCGAGCCGGAGAGGTTGACGAGCACGGTCGCGCCGGCGAGGGCCGCCTCGGCACTCGGCGGGATCGGCACCCACATGTCCTCGCAGATCTCGGCATGCACGACGAGCCCCGGCACATCGTCAGCGGTGAACAGCAGGTCGGGCCCGAACGGAACGTCGGTGCCGCCGACGCGGATCGTGGCGCCTCGGAGGTCGTCGCCGGGGGCCATCTGGCGATGTTCGTAGAACTCCCGATAGGTGGGCAGATACGACTTCGGAGCAACGCCGAGCACCGTGCCGCGATGGATGGCGGCGGCGCAGTTGTAGAGCCGGTTGCCGAATCGGAGCGGGGCGCCGACGATCAGGAGGGGAAGGAGGTCGGTGGTGTCGGCGGCCAGCTGGGCGAGGGCGGTCTCACAGGCATCGAGCACGGCATCCTGCATCAACAGGTCCTCGATCGAGTAGCCGGTCAGGGTCAACTCGGGGAACACCGCGACGGCGACTCCTTCGTCTGCGCATCCTCGGGCCTGCTCGAGCACGGCGGCAGCGTTGGCCAGCGGGTCGGCGAGCGTGGTCCGTGTCGTGACGGCGGCCACCCTGACGAGACCGTGCGCGTAGAGGGAACGGAATTCCATGTGCACATCCTGCCCGCCGTCAGCCCGCACCGCGCGCCAGATCGGAACTCGGGTCGCGCGCGAGGAGCTGCGCCGCGGCTCGATGACGAGGCCGATTCTCGGTTCGTCATCGGCGATGCGCTAGACACCGTTCATGAGACGTACCGCCCCTGTGCCCCGTCCCTGTGCAGCTCGGGGCATCGGTGCGGCGATCGTGATCGTTCTGGCGGCAACCGTCGGAGCGATCGTGGGCATGACGGTGCCGAATGGCCCCGGTGGCTCCGGTGTTGCCTGGGCCGATGAAGGACTGGACGTCACGAGCACCACGACGTACCGGCTCGACAGCGCGGCGGGTGTGGTCCGTGTCGTGGCCGAGTATCGCATCACGAACCCGCTGTCGGATGTCCGCGACGGCAACATCGTCCGTCGGCCGTTCTTCTCGGGATACACGGTGCCCGTTGCCGTGGGGGCCGAGAACCC
>JAYSLK010000249.1:0-1603 GCA_043725585.1 Actinomycetota bacterium | reverse complement strand
GCCGGAGCGCAAGACCGACATCGTCCAGGGCTACACGGGCGGTGAGACCAGATTCCAGGTGTTCGCCCGGGTCACCGATCTCGAGCGCCATGTCGGCATCACGATCAAAGCCGACGTTCCCGATGACGACCCGTTGATCGTCGACAGCTGGGTCACCAACTACGCCGGCGCCAACTGGCACGAACGCGAGTGCCACGAGATGTTCGGCATCCGCTTCGCGGGCCACCCCGATCTGCGCAACATGTACCTGCCCACCGACTTCGAGGGCCACCCGTTGCGCAAGGACTTCCCGCTCCTGGCCCGGCACGTGAAGCCGTGGCCCGGCATCGTCGACGTCGAGCCCCTGCCCGGTGAGGGCAACGATGCTCCGGCTGACGCCGGTGAAGGAGCCTCCGATGACTGACCTGATCGATCGTCAGAAGCTCAGCTACATCGCCGCACAGGCGGCCGATGCGCGTCTGAACGTCGAGCTCGAAACCGAGGGCATGACGCTCAACATCGGGCCGCAGCACCCCGCCACGCACGGCACGTTGCGGATCATCGTGCGCCTCGACGGTGAGCAGGTGGTCTGGGCCGACCCGGGCGCCGGGTACATGCACCGCGGGTACGAAAAGCTCACCGAGGTGCGCACCTTTCCTCAGGTCACCACGCTGATCAACCGCATCGACTGGCTGGGCAGCTTCGCCAACGAGGTGCCGTTCATCCTCGCCGCGGAACAGCTCATGGACATCGAGGCACCCCCGCGTGCCCAGTGGATCCGCACCATCTTGTTCGAGTTGAGCCGCATCGCCAACGTCTCGCTGTTCCTCGGCGACCTGGGCGTGCAGTTGGGCGCGATCACGCCGGTGTTCATGGCGTTCCGCGACCGCGAGTACGTGCTCAACCTGATCGAGAGCGCCACGGGCGGGCGCTTCCATCCCAACTTCGACCGCATCGGTGGCCTGAAGGACGATCTGCCCAAGGGCTGGATCGACGAAACCCATCAGGTGATGAAGAAGCTGCGGAACTTCTGCGACGAGATCGAGAACCTGCTCTTCGGAAACAAGATCTTCCAGGACCGCACCCGCGGCATCGGTGTCATCCCGCCTGCGGTCGCCCAGCAGTACGGCATGTCCGGTGCCAACCTTCGAGCGAGTGGCGTGGACTGGGATCTGCGTCGCGACCAGAAGATCGCACTCGCCTACGACAAGGTCGACTTCAAGGTCTGGACCCACCCCGACGGTGACAGCTTCGCTCGTTGCTGGATCCGGTTGCAGGAGACCCGCGAAGCCACCAAGATCGTCGACCAACTGCTCGACGGCATGCCGTCCGGACCGGTGATGGCCAAGGTGCCGCGCATCATCAAGGTGCCGGAGGGCGAAGCATGGGTGAGCACCGAGAACCCATTGGGTGAGATGGGCTACTACGTGGTCAGCCAAGGCGACCTCGGTCCATTCCGCGTGAAGATCAGAACGGCGAGCTTCAACAACATCTCGATCGTGCCGTGGATCTTGCGCGGCGTCTACGTCCCCGACGTCATCACCATCCTCGCCTCGCTGTACTTCATCCTCGGAGACATCGACAAGTGATCGCGGTCGACCTTCCCTACTGGGCGCAGTCGCTG
>JAYSLK010000248.1:0-6650 GCA_043725585.1 Actinomycetota bacterium | reverse complement strand
GTGGCCTGATAAGAGCCTGCCCTCACCCGAGTGGCCCATCACTGGCCTGCCCGAAACACCGGCAACAACCACTTGACAAACATAGGAGCCTCGATCGGGGTCAGCGAAATCAGCTGCACTTGCCACGTACATCGCCCACAATGCGAGCGTGAGTTCCGTGGAGCGCGATCCGATGGTTGAGGCAGTTCGTTTCAACGCGTTGCTGTCCGCCGTGCGTGAGGTCGTGCCTGAAGTAGACGATTGGTGGGCGGACCGGAGCCGCGAGGACAAGGGGCCTCTGACGTTGGCCGAACTGAGTTGGCTGGTCCCGTTCCACGTGTTCGACGAGGCCGGCGTGCCCACTGGGGACACCGGGCTGTGGGCGAGGCTTCTCCGGATTGTCGAGGCGTTGCTGCTACTGGAAGATGCGTTGTGGGCCGACGAGCAATGGGACGACGATGCAGCGGAAGTCGACGCGTTCGTAGGAGCCGGGATGATCTGCGACGTGACCCGAACTCGCGGGTCGCTCGAAGCCCTGCTTCCGTGGATGGGCCCCGAATGCGTCGCCAGTGCACGAATCGAGGTCGCTGCGCACTCAACATCACGCGGCTTCTCCGTCGAGGAGGTCGACTGGACCGACGCCGGAACGCGCTTCGTTCCGCTCACCCTCGACCCGACGGACCTTGCACCACTCGGATACAGGACGTAAACACCCGCTCCGAACTGCCGATATGCCCGGCCTGGTGTCGGGCGGTGAGGCACCAGCGACGCTGGCGATGCTTGGCCGGCAGCGGCGATGACTCGGCCCGTTCAAGCTGACCGGCGACCCGATCGATCACCGGAATATCCCGATCGCGATGGACGGATTACCGGAATATCCGCGCGGCGGGCTCAAAGTTCGATGCCGAAGCCGACATCGGCTCGGTCTACGTGTTGTGCTGGCGGGCGGAGTGCTGGGTGGTCGGAGTCGAGGGTGGCGAGGAGTGGTCGGGCCTCGGGGACGGTGTCGACGTGTCGGGCGAGCTGTCCGACGGCGTGGTCGAGGTCGGGGCCGGTGACGGTGTGGCCGGCGGCCCAGGCTCGCCAGGTGGTGATCGCCTGGTCCAGAGCGGAGTCGTCGGCCCGGTAGTCGCGCAGCTCGACGGCTCGACGGTCGTGCGCTTCGAGCCGCGTCGTGGCCTTGGCGAGCGACACGCGTGCGGTCTCTCGTTGCTCGCTCACGGGCCGGTAGGCGGCTTCGAGGTCGTCGGCGTGCCGAGCGCTCGCGGCTGCTCTTTCGACTGCTTCCGCCGCAGCACGCTCGAGCGGGCGGCGTGTTCGCCAGGTGGCGTTGCTGGCCCTGGCAAGGGCGAGCGAGGCGGCGCCGGAGTCGAGGTTCGCTTTGCGGTTGGCCTCGAACCGTTCGCTCTCTCCGGGTGCTGGGAGCGCGCGGGCATGCTCGTAGCTGATGCGGGCGCGGGTGACGGCTTGTTCGAGTGCGGGTCGTTCGTCGGTCATCGCTGTGAGGAGCCCGCCGATCGTCGGGACCCTGGCGCGGACATCGGTCTGCCATTCGTTGAGCCAGGCGGGCTCGACCGTCCGACGGCGCGGCCCGGGTGCTGGTGCGGGTTGGCGTTCGGCGAGGTGTCGCCGGTGGGTGACGGCGGGGGTGTCGGCCCGGTCGGTGGCGAGGACCCGTCCGAGGAGGTCTATGGCTTCGCGTTCGGAGTGCTGGTCGGTGACGACGAGGATTTGGTTGTCGTCGCGGCCGCGGGTCGCGCCGACGTAGAGGCCTCGTCCTGTGGTGGTTCCGGTGACGAGGGTGATCGAGTGGTCGGTGGTGATGCCTTGGTTGCCGTGCTCGGTGGTTGCGTAGGCGAGCTGGACGAACTCGCGCACATACGCTGCCGGCAGCGTCACGGTCGCGTCGCTCGTGTGTGAGTGGGCGGTGATCGATCCGCCGTCGTGGGTGGCGGTGATGGTCCAGCGGTCGCGGTTGCGGACACTGTCGCCAGCTGTGGTGGTGAGGGTGCGGTCGTTGCGGCGGGTCATCACCACATCGCCCACGAATACTTCGCCGTCGGCCGCAGCGGCGGGCATACCGGTGAGCGCGCCGGTCTTGAGCCGGGTGTTCTGGATGTGGTGGTTGATGAGGGTGGCGTGTTCGTTGGTGGTGGTCGTGATCGCCAACGAGCGCCCCTTCGTCTGCGCCTCGGCCCATTGCCGGCCGATCGTTCGGAGGTGCTGGTCGAGGGTGCCGGGTTCGACGCGGCCGTGCCACAGGTATTCCGACAGCACGGCCGGGTCGCCTCGACGGAGTCGGAGTGATGCTGCGGATTCCCAGGGTTCGGTGAACCGGTGGACGTGTTCGAGTTCGACGGTCCGGGTCGCGGTCGCAGCGAGTTCGGGGAACATGCCTCCGCGTGCGACTGCTTGCAACTGGTGTGGGTCACCGACCAACACCACTCGCAGATCCAGTCGTTGGGCCAGATCCGTGAGCCGCCACAGATCCGGGGTCGAGACCATGCCGGCCTCGTCCACGATCACGGTCGTTCCCCGCTTCAACCGCCACTCCGGTCGCGGTCCGCCGTTACGAGCGTGTTCGTGCAACAACTTCGCGAGCGTGTCCGCACGCATCCCTGTCTCGGTTTCGAGCACACGGGCAGCTTTCGCGGTGGGGGCGATCCCGAACACCGGCCGGCGCTGTGCGTGGAGGTCGTCGATTGCGGCGGTGAGCATGCTGGTCTTGCCAGCGCCGGCCGGACCAATGATCACCACCAACCGGTCCCGACCAGCCACCTCGGCGGCTGCGGCGGCCTGGACGACGTCGAGGTGACCGCGTTCGATCGACTGCGATGGTGACGGCTCGAGGCCTTGGGCGCTCAACGTCCACGCGAGCAGGTCGAGTTCCTGATCGATCACCTGCTGAGACGACCAACGCGGGGCGACCGGTTCGATCCACACCGACCGGCCATCCGACCCGCGACCGACTTCGCTGGCGGCGCTGTCGGGGTCGAGACCGACACACGCCTCGAGCACCTTGTCGAGTCCCCGATCCAACACACCCGACCACGGCGACCCGTCGATGCCGGGACGCGGTGCGAACCGGTCCGTGATCTCACGCAACACGTCCAAGTCGTGCCACACGCTCTTGCGATCCGACAGCGCCGTGACGATCTCGGCGACCGTGGTCTTCACCGGCGCAGGCTGTGCGCGGCCAGCGTGGTTCACGGCGTCGATCACCGACCGCGGCGTATGGCCCAGGTCGAGCGCTTCCTGTCGCCACACGGTCCGCAACTCAGCAGCCGCGGCGCCGGTCTTCTTCACGCGTGTGTCCGCCGCCGCCTCACGCTCGATCGCCGCCCGCTCGAACCGCGACGGCTGACGGCCCTCACGTGCCTCGAACTCCTCCACCCTCGCATCGGTCTCGACGTCGACCTGCGCGGCACGCTTCGAGAACGCTGCCAACAGGTTCGGGTCGAGACCGGCGATCTCGGCCTGGCCGTTCACGATCGCCTCCCACCCGACACCGAACTTCGCCGTCAGTTCGGAGCGGAGCACCGACTGATACAAGCCACCGAAGGTCCGCTGGTGCTGCTTCAACACCCGCGCATCCAACGCCATCCACCGCCCATCGGGCGTCTGCACCTTCGCCGACACCACGAGATGCGAGTGGATCTGCGGGTCATCCAACCGCGACGTCGTCTGCCGGAACCCCGCCACAGACAACCCCAGCGTGTCCAGATGCAACCGGCCGCCATTCGAGCGGACACGGGTCGTGGCGGCCCAACGTTCGAACGCATCCACCACCGCCCTGACCGCGACGTCATGACACTCCAGCAGACGGTCATCACCGGTCAACGCCCACAGCACCGACAACGACTTCGGTGCCGACACCGTCGCGTCGAACCCCGCCACCGCCTTCACCACCCGACCATCGCTCGTCGACCGATCCATCAACGCACGGCCGAGACTGCGGCCCGTCACCGGATCGAGGCCGGCGAGGAGTGCCTGCAACTGCTCGCCCTCGACGGTCCCGACCAGACCGAGCCCGTCGGCCTGAGCGCCCATCCACACCCCGGGAACCTCACCCGGCGCCTGCGTCAGGTACTTCGTGTAATACGCAGCCGACGAAGCGGCCGACGACGCATACAACGTGGTCACACGCATCATCGACGATCACCCCCGAAAACGGGCACCTGTCTGTCAAACCAACAGCGCAAGCAACCAGGAAGACGAAGGAGAGCGATCACGGGAAGGGCGCCGATCAGAACCCGAGAGCCAGCTGCTGATCGGTGGACGACCGAACTGGTTTCGGCGTCGTCGATTCATCGAGACCGTCGGGGCTCTGGGTTGCGCTCTCCTTCGGCCGGCGACTCCTCTTCGCTGGCCGGGACTGAGCGTCAGCCGGGCCCGACATCCGCTCAGCGGTCGAGATTCCCTCAGCGCTGGCAGCAGCGCTGGTCGGGCGTTCACCGCGCTCGTCGTTGGCCACGACGGGAGCGGGCGTCGGCGCAGCAGCCTTCTTCGATCGCTTCGGCGGGATGATCCCGTCAGCTGCCCTTCCCGAGGCCGGCGAGTTGGTGGATGCGTCGTCTGGCTGCGCGGCTCGAGACTTCGACTTCTTCGCACGCCCGGTCTCGTCGTCGTGCGGGAGCGGCCAGGTGATCGGCCCACCCTTGAGCTTCTCGACGACCACACTCGAGACGCGCTTGAGCTTGCCGACCTTGACGAAGGGCAGGCCGGACACGCCGCCGGTCCGCTCGTACTCGGTCGCCGCCTTGTACGCCGAGTTCCGACCGATCCGAAGGATCCGGCCCACCTCCGGCAACGTGAAGAAGTCCGGGACCGGCACGCTCATCGCGCACCCCGCCATCCCGCAGCCGACGCGAGTCCCACGGAGAAGAACTGGACGCGTCAGCGCGTCGTTGTTGACCGAATCTTCGGTCTTCGCGCGTGCCGCGCTCATCGAAGCGCTCCGAGTTCGCCATCGGCCAGGAGGTGTTCCACTCCACACAACTGGACGCGCTCGGCCCGCCGCGGTGAAAACAGCCCGTCACTTCCTGTCGACCCGTTCTCCATGTGAGACATCCGGACGCGAATCGGCCGATTCCGATGAAGTCCGGCGCACGCACGTGCGGTGGCGACCTGCGTGGCCGACGGTTCCGGCCGTCCGGCGGGTCTCGCTTGGTGTGAGGCCGTGCCAACTCGTACCGACTCGTACCAAGTCGTACCGACGTGTCCACCACAGCCAGCCCGCCCTGTTCGCGAAGCCGCCCGCGCGGTCAACCTCGATCGCGCAAGTCAGCGACCTCGCGGGCGCGCCGCGTGGCACACTTTCGCCATGACGAACGCTCTGCTCGAACGCATCGTGGTGGATCCCGCGATCTGCTTCGGCAAGCCGACCATTCGCGGTCACCGGCTGTGGGTGTCGCTGATCCTCGGGTATCTCGCAGAGGGTTGGACGGTCGAGGCTGTGGTCGAGGAGTTCCCCGACCTCGAGGTCGACGACGTGCTCGCGTGCATCGCGTACGGAGCTCAGCTCGCCGACGTCCGCTTCGCCGACCTCGACGCCGCTGGGTAACGGCCGGGTGAAGTGCAAGCTCGACGAGAACCTCGGTGCGTCCACGCATCGACGGCTCGCTGACGCCGGTCACGACGTCTCGACCGTCGTCCTCCAGAGGATGGCCGGCGCACCCGACACTGCGGTGTTCGAGCGGTGTGCTGCCGAAGGCCGGACGCTCGTCACGTGCGACCTCGACTTCGCGAACCCGTTCGTGTTCGATCCGCGGCCGACGGCCGGCGTCGTCGTGCTGCGACTGCCGAAGGCGCACGGCCCGACAGACGTGCTCGATGCGATCGACCGTTTGGTCGGTGCACTCGAACAGCACACCGTCGAGGGCGCTCTCTGGATCGTCTCCTCGACGGGTATCCGGCGGTTCGTTCCGCCGTCGCAATAATCATTGCGCCCGCAACCGTCGTGCCACATCCGTGCCACAACGGAGTGGGACCAGTTGGTACACGATGGACGCGTTGGGACTGGCTGGATGCTCTGAGCAGGGCTTTCGCGAAACGCACCTGGTCACGAAACCGTCCAGGTCCGATTCCCAAGCTGAGAACGCGGGTTCGATTCCCGTCACCCGCTCCACTGAAAGCCCACGTCAGAGGTGGTACGGCCGGGCCTTGCGGGTTGCGTCACCTCGATCTGCTGCATCGCACCATGCGGATCGAGGAGCAGTACCAGGAGTCTCCGACTGTGCAGTTCCGGTTCATGCTTGACAGTGTGACTCCGGTAGGTGGGTGACGGTTTCGGGACGCGACTTCGGTAGCTGGGCGACAGTGACTTCGGTAGCTGCTTGACACTTTGCGCTTCTGGTGTGGGTCAGCCTTCTCGGTGACGGGTGTTTCGGCCCGTCTTGGTCGAGGGGGTCTCGCTTATGTTGGTGGAGCTCAACGTTGTGGAACAGCGATATCAGGCAGTGCTCGAGGTGTTGAACCAAGGTGCGTCGGTCGCGGACGTGGCCCGCCGCAACGGTGTCTCCCGTCAGACGGTGCACGCGTGGTTGCGTAGGTACGGATCTCGCGGGCTGGCCGGGTTGGCGGATGGTTCGGCGAAGCCGTTGTCGTGTCCGCATCAGATGACACCCGAGGTCGAAGCGCGGGTGGTGACGATCCGTCGTGAGCATCCGGGG
>JAYSLK010000247.1:0-1850 GCA_043725585.1 Actinomycetota bacterium | reverse complement strand
CACCTGCGTGCACAACCAGTGGCCGCACGACTCGAGCTACCTCGACGTGCACCACCCGCTGCAACGGGCGATCACCGCCACCATCGAGGAGCTCGCCGGCGAGGCCGTGGCGCACATCGGCGTCGATGGCTGTGGCGCCCCCGCGCACGCGATGTCGCTCATCGGCCTCGCTCGTTGCTTCCGCTCGATCGCCAACGGCACGGCCGGTGCCGCTGGCGACGACGTGTACTCGGCGATGGTGGCGTATCCGGAGATGGTGGGCGGTAACGACCGCGACGTCACCCACTTCATGCGCCACGTGCCGGGCTTGATGGCCAAAGATGGAGCAGACGGCGTGTTCGCAGCGTCGCTCGCAGATGGCCGAGCGATCGCGCTGAAGATCGCCGACGGCGGTGACCGGGCACGTCCTCCGGTGATGCTCGCAGCGCTCGATCACCTGGGGCTCGCGACAGATGAGCTCGCAGCTGCGGTGTCGAGGCCCGTGATGGGCCACGGACGAGTGGTCGGTACCGTGCGCGCCGTGCTGTCGTGAAGCCCGCGCCGGTCCCGTTCGTCACGCTTGACGACCCTCGTTACGGCGACGTCGTGCAGGTGGCGCCGCTCGTTCGGCGTGTCGTCGCGAACAACCCGTCCAAGTTCACCTACCTCGGCACCGGGACATACCTCGTCGGGGAGGGCGACCATGTGGTGGTGATCGATCCCGGACCCATCCACGATGGGCACCGCAATGCGCTCGCCGCGGCGCTCGTCGGCCAACGAGTGAGCGCGATCTTGATCACGCATTGTCACGCCGATCACTCGCCCCTTGCCGCATGGCTGGCGGCCGAGACCGGAGCCCCGACGGTGGCATTCGGTCCCCATCCGCGACTCGAGGATCCTGACGCCGACGAGCCGGTGACCGCCGACGAGCCGCCTGCGGGAGAAGTCGGAGATGTCGCGGCCGCGATCGAGGAGACCACCGACTACGACTTCGAACCGAGCCGTCGAGTGGTCGACGGAGAGGTCGCAGCCAGTGGACCGGGGTACACGCTGCGGGCTGTGCACACGCCGGGGCACACCTCGAACCATCTGTGCTTCGCGTTCGACGAACCACGCGCGCTGTTCACCGGCGACCACATCATGGGGTGGAGCACCACCGTGATCGGCCCTCCTGACGGCGACATGCGTGCCTACTTCGAGTCGCTGCACAAGGTGCTCGGTCGTGGCGATCACACGTTCTGGCCAACGCACGGTGCACCGGTGACCGAGACGCGGCCGTTTCTCGAAGCGTTCCTCGCTCATCGATTGCATCGCGAGGCCCAGGTGCTCGCTGCCGTACGTGATGGGCACACCAACATCGCTCGGATGGTGGAGGTGCTGTACACCGATGTGCGGGCCGAGCTCCACAAGCCGGCTGGCCGCAGCGTGCTCGCACATCTGATCAAGCTGGTCGGTGACGGTGTGGTGACCACCGATCACGAGCGCCGTCCCACGCTGAAGGCGGTGTACCGCCCCGTCTGACGCAGGGCTGCCAAGGTTGTCAGGAGTACTGGTCGAGGATGCTGGTCTCGGTCAGGCGGTCGAGCGTGTCCTTGATCGACTCGGCCAGATCGTGGTCGACGCCAGCCACCGCGGCGATCTCGTCGACCGTGGCTCGCTGCAACCTGGAGAGTTCGCCGAAGCGCTCGACGACCGCCATCGCCAGGTTCGGTGTGACTCGGCCCACCCGGGCGAGGAGGCGGAGTCCTCGCGGTGACGCCGAATCGTCGGCTTCCAGGCCGCTTCCGACGTAGTTGCCCGTGATCGTGGGGTAGTCGGCCGCCACGAGCTCGATCTCGTCGTCGATCTCGCCGTACACCTCGTCGAGCTGC